>JAGDMJ010000063.1 GCA_017860555.1 Bacteroidota bacterium | reverse complement strand
GTGCTACCTGATTTGGTCAGGATGGTCTGTCCGGAGAGCTTGGCCAGCCCGAAGTCCAGGATCTTGACCTCGTTGTGAGTGGTGATGAAGATATTAGCCGGTTTAATGTCGCGGTGAACAATGCCCGCCTCGTGCGCCCGGGCTAGCCCCTCGGCGATCTGAATAGCTAAATCAATGCCATCCTCAATTCTCAATCCTCCATTTTCAATCTTGCTCTTGAGGCTTTCTCCTTCATAGCACGCCATGACGATGAACGTCTGTCCATCGCTGGTCTCGCCGACGTCATGGACGTTGCAGATATTGGAGTGGTCTAAGGCCGACGCGGCCTGCGCTTCGTGGACAAAGCGCTCTTTGGCCACAGGATCGCAGGTGAGGGCAGGAGGGAGGAACTTCAAGGCAACGGTGCGCTTGAGACGTGTGTCTTCAGCTTTGTAGACGACACCCATTCCACCGCTGCCGAGTGGCTCCAGGATTCTATAATGAGAAATGGTAGAACCAATCATGGGCGTTGCTCCTGGGCTGCCAAACCATTCGCCATTCACCGGTCAGAGTTCGTCATTCATACTTCGGTATTCCCGGTTCACGATTCACAGTTCTCGGATCACCCGTTCGCTCTGCCTGTCTTGCGAAACCCACTCGAACCGCGAACCGTGAACCGAGAACCGTGAATTCCGAACACCGAAGCATGAATGGTGAAAGACCATCGGTGAACGGTGAATTACAGCCCGATCTTCACCGCAAATACATGGTTTGCGCTGAAGAAATTCACTGATCGGTAGGCATAGTCGAACGTCACATCGGTGTTCCCGACGATTGCGTGGATCCCCGCGCCAAATGATGGACCGAAAATGTTCTCCCGAACGTCCGTGGCAGACGGAGAGTAGTCATAACCGCCCCGCAGGAAAAGGAGGTTCTGGAATCCGTATTCCAGTCCACCGCGGTAAGCATCATCGGTGAAATTGTTGTTCTGGAAAGCGGCTGAAACCGTGAAGGCGTTGTCCTCACCTACCATGTTCCTGTAGCCAACGCCGAGCTCAATCGTAGATGGAAGTTCAAACGACGCGGCGTCTACTTTGTATGTGTATGCCTCGCGTGAAAGATCGGAGGAGATCGCTTCGACGTTCAGGCCCGGGCCCTCGAACTTTATCTGTGGCCCGATGTTCTTTACAACCACACCGAAGCTCAGGCCTTGCAGGCCCGCTAGATTGTCGTAGATGACTCCCGCATCGAACGCAAAGCCGGTGGCACTCACATCGGCCATCTGCTCAGAGATCAGCTTCGTCGTGACGCCCACTCGCACGCGATCAGTGAGTTGCCGCCCATACGTCAAACCGAGCGTGAAGAAGAGCGGGGAGAAGGTCTGTCCCGTGCCGTCCGGGGTTTGAGCGGTGGTGACCGGAATATCCCCTACCGAAAGCGCTTTGAATTGAAGCCCCAGCGTCCCAAAATCCTCCAGGCGCACCGATGCAGAGAGGCATTCCACCCCGATATCTGCGATGTAATCCATATGAGATGCAAAAAGCGTCACACCATGCTGTATTCCAGCAGTGCCTGCGGGATTCCAGAAAATCGCCTCGGGACCTGATGTGATCGCCACCGTGGAATTTCCCATGGCGATGTCACGCGGACCGATGGGGATAAGCAACTCGGAGGCGCTGTTTGTCCCGGTCCGGTTCCCGGAGCCGGCAAGAAGCGACGGAGTCCCGGCAAGGAGCAAACAGAGGGAAAAGACTATCAGCCGTTTCATGGCTCTACCTTCCATGATTGATCAATACCTGTCGAGGATCTGCTGTTCCTGAACGAGCGCGAGCTTGATGACCTTGGTGGTGCCGAGGTCCGGCATTTCGATATGGATGACATAGAGGCCGCTGCCTACCGGCAATCCGGAATCGTTCTTGAGATCCCACTGCTCAAACTGGGAGTCGTTGTCCCGCGAGATCTTTCTGACCATCACCCCCGCCAGATTGAAGATCCGAATCGTTGCCCGCCTCGGGAGATGGTTAAATGTCACGAATCGGTTGTACTTGTTGATCTCCAGCGGATTAACGCCGTAGTAGGGGTTGGGGAAGACATTGATCTGATTGACATCATCCTTTGCCAACGCCTGGTCTCCAATCACGTTCGTGGGAGCTGTAAACGAAAAACTGTTTCCCGGAACGTTCAGATGACTGGTGAGAATCAGAAACTCGTCGCCAGCTACGAAATTCGAATCGGCGCCTGCAATTCGATTTGGCGTTCCCATCCAGAGCATAGGCGGGGTGTTGTTCAGGATGTCCACCGTGAGCAACGGATCTGGAGTCTCTGAATACGGAACATCGAATATGAAGAACCACTCGCGGGGTCCCCTGGTTGCAACATTATTAATGCCCACCCCGCTGATGGGGGGCCAGTAGCGACCGTCCACGCGCCCGAGTGAGTCATTATTTTCCAAATGTCCCACCATGAGGCGCGTTGGCGGATTGGTCTCATCATTCCATGCGCTGAAGGGTATGCTATAGCTGTAGTCCTGATATGCATAACCCCCGGTGGGATTTACTATCCAAGGACCAAATTCAGGGATTGCAGGCGCTTTGGAGGCTCCTCGGAGATAGCGGTAACCTCTGGAGAAATTCGGATCAGCCTGAGATGCACTCGGATTCCATGTGCCATCGGCAGTGGCGAACTTGATTCTCACATTCCGCAATTTCTCGTAACTGATCGTGGAGCTCGAAAACCACGAATCATACCCATTCCCCATGGCCCCGTCAAAACCTTCCATCCCATAATCGGCATCGGCCGATGTCCAATGTTGCTTGCCCATGGGAATCCTCCAGTCCCACCAGCCATAGTTCAACGGTCCGCTAACAATCGTCTGGAAGCCATCGGTAGCAAGATAATGTTGGTCTCCACTCTGATTCTCCTGTCTTGAAAGTTTGACGGCGCCTGTTGTCACGTCCGTTAACATCCAGTAGACAATTCCCGCGGTCGTATCAAATGTCACCGAGTATTGATGCCCGGTCAGTTTTGAGGGATCCATAATGAGCGGCAAGACAGTCCCATCGGAAGGGAAAAGACTGGGTACCGTCGTATGAACCACGGGGGTGATTGTATCGCCACTCGAGCCCGCATATCGCGTGCCTGGATTTGCCGAATGAGGAACGACCGTGAGTATGATAAGCGGCGATTCCAGAGTAGCAGGAACTGCCTCGGGAGCCGGATTGAAATTGTACGCCGTCACCGCAAAGTAATACGGATTCCCATTGACGAGGGGCCAATCGCCCTGAAAACGGTCTTTGGTGATTCGTAGCCACCGCTGGACGCCACTGTCGGTCCCGTATTGTTTCACCGTTTCCAGTACGGACCCCTGGGAAGGATTGAAATCCTCGTCAATGATCTTTCCCACGCCATTGATGACATCAAAAGTCGCAAGTAATTTTCCCGTTGTTACTGATGCTGACCCGGTAGGGAGTTGATAGACATTGTATCCCTCGAAGGCGTAGCCTACTGGGGTGGGGACTTCACTTGCGGCCACCGCTGCTGAATCGTCTCCCCAATTGAGTATCACCTCCTGGTCGAGCGTGGATACTTCAACCTTGGGTGGGGATGGTGCACGCGGAACAGCGAAGAAATTGTCATACGCGGCCTGCGCCTGGTCGTCATAGTACTTCAGCAGTCCGATGGCGGAAAGACGGTCGCATCCCGGAATTGCCCCGGCACAAATCTCTGCCACGACAACCTCCTGCGTGTCTCCTGACACCATGGTAAAGGGCCCTGTGCAGGTGCCGAGTCGACGGTCGCCGAAGCTCAGGCCGTGAGTCCCGTCAAGCCAGCCTGTTCGTTTCTGCGGATCACCGGCAAAAGGAAAACGTGTCGACGCTCCTGTCACCGGATCAACATAAGGCTCCCCTGTTTCTGCCAGCAATCCCTGGAGTTTCCGATACATCTGCAGGGCGCCGGCAGATCCTTCAACCTGGAGTGGATCCCACATCACAGGGTCGGGTTCCCAGCCCGTTGCGAAGAAGGCAGTCATAGGGAGATTGCGTTTCCCATATATGCGCTTCCCCCGAAAGATCGCTGAATCCGTTGGGGCTCCTGGCACGAGAGGCCCCTGGAAAAAATCGAATCCGACTGCTGGGGGAGGGAGCGGCGAGTACACGAGGTCAGTCTCCTGGCCATTGTAGACGAACCCAAGGCTTCGATTGGTATCGCACCCGACCAGGTCATCGCCCGGATTTCCCAGATCTGGATCGGCCCACATAGCCAGATACATGCTGTCGAAGGGAACCGAACTACGGTTGACAAGAACGTAGCGTCTGAAGAGCACGTGTCCGAGGGCTCCTTCGCTGCGATAACCCCACGCGGTGGTCTGCAGCTCGAGTCCCAGAGGCGGAGTTAAGAATGGAGACATCTGGGTACTAGGAATGTCGCGTGCGATCCCGAAGATCGACTGGTCTGCGCCCGGCATGCCGGGGACATCAACCGCAGGATCATACGTACCGTTCTGATCCTTATCGTCGAAGGGGGCACCATCCTGCCAGGGCCATTCATTCCAATCCTTTTGGTACTGATCGTAGATCGTCTCGGAGCTTCCTTCCCCATCGTTGAGTTCCGAGCTCACATCTGCAGTCCAACTTCCGGGAGGGATATCGGGCCGGACCCGATAGATCCGGTTCTTCGGAAGATCTGAGGGCTCAGGTTGCATCCCATCGAGAATTTTGCCGGGCTCGAGGCCCGTGTCAAATGCTGCGCCGCCAATCCTGATGTGTTCTCCAGTATCAGCCCAAGCACCCCATATTGGGCCTGCGGCGAAAACCGCGGTCTTGCCGCTTCCTTTCGGATAGATCAATCCGGCGAGGCCCCATGGGTTTTCCCTGCTCACATCGGAGAACCCGATGACACTGAACGTGGTAGAAATGTAGTTGACGTTGAAATTAGTCCATGTGGGGGTTCCAGCTGTCTTCACGAGGCGGTCGGAGGAACGCAGGATCTTTTCCTTTGGAACGGCCTGGGAGCCTGCTAGAAGAATCAGAAGGGCGATGACGCCGAAGCAACGTGACTTCATGTTGACAACTCCTTTCAGTACTCCAGCCGCAACCCGAGGCGGATCTGCCGTGGTGGCCCGTATCTATAGGGATCGTTGAAGTAACCGTAAGGTTTCATGTAAGAAAGGTTCACCAGGCGGTATACATCTGCATATCGAGGTCCGTACTTTTCGATCATTGCTCCGCTAAGCCCGGGGTTGCTGAGATAGCCATCGTCCTCGGCGCTTCCGGTTCGCTCCCAGACATTTAGGACGTTCCTCGTGTCGAACAGATTGATGACATAGAGCGAAAGCGTCGCGCTCAACAACTCACCGAAGCGGAAAGTCTTGTCGACCCTGAGATCGGCTTGATAGACCCACGGCGTGGTAGAAGAGTTCAATGCTTCAATCGGTCGACGGTTGCGTGCATAGAACTCGTCTGAATTGCTTGACACGCGCGTGTATGGGTGCCCGCTATTGAATGTGAGGAGCAATGATGCCCCAAGCTCGCTGAGAACCGGTCCTCCATCGTCTCTCCCAAAGCGATAGTCGATGGAGACATTGCCTCGGACAGCATTCAAGTAACTTAGAGGAGAGACATAGTAAGGCGTGAACGCAGTATCGGTCCCCGCGCCAATAATCCCCCAGTTGGAATTGGAAAACGATCCAGACCCACGGGCATCCTGAAAGCCAAGGGAGGCGTTAAACAAGAGCCTCTTGTATCTTCTCATGGCAAAAACGATTTCGACTCCTTTGGTGGTGGCAAAGTCACCGTTTGCATATGTCCCGTAGGACGAATACTGTGACGTCCGGTCGGTCTGCACCGGGCGCATCACGATCTGATCCTTGATGTCTTTGTAGTATCCCGTGACATCGAAAGACGCGAACTCACCGATCTGTTGAGTGAACCCGATTTCGTACTGCGTGGCTCGGCTAGGCCGAAGGTCAAAACCGATTGGGGCAGCAGTGTTGGTGAACAAGGCGCCGCTGTAGAGGCCTACATTGATATCACGGAGTTCCGACTGCTGGATGAGCTTGGCATACTGAACGTGAAAGACCGTCGCATCGGAGATGGGGTAAGCCATCCCGAGGCGGGGACTGACGCCATGAAAAGGTATCGTCCTGCGGAGTCCTTCTGGTTTGATCTCATTCGTGTATGGATCGCGGGTGAGCTCCGGGTGGGTCGGGTCGACGGGAACATATCCTGCCGTGTTAATGTAGTCGTAGCGCAAACCGACATTCACAACCAGGTCGCTGAACTCCATTCTGTCCTGTATGTATCCCGAGGCGAACACCGGATGGCGCGGGCCCAGGAAGTCGTCACTTTCATTCGCATTGCCATAGACATCGTATCCGTAATTGTTGACCCAGAAGTCCTGGATCATGATCTGCTCCAGTGTCCTCTTTGTCGGATCGCCTTCAGCAAGGGCGTCGTTCCGTGCAATCTGGCTGGCCAGGTTCAGCGGACTCACCTGGTACGTTCGTATCGTGTACTGCTGATAGTCGCCACCTGCCTTAAGTGTGTGATGTCCCCCCATCTGGGCAGAGAAAGCAGCATTCAGTGAAATGTTTGACCGTCGGAGTTTTTGATATGAGAACGGCGGCGCGGCAACCGCAAAACCATAACCGTAGACATATTCCCACTGAGGGGGTTCGTAACGGCCAGTCGGATCCCCTGGCGCCCGCGTCCAAACGAAGCCTTCCTGTGCATTAGCAACACTGTCGCCATACACCCAGAAGTTATGGCGAAGATATGGATCAAGTTGGTCGCGCGAATACCCGAACCACCCTCCGGTGACTTCTCCAAATACTCTGGGGGTGAAGAAATACGTCGCTTTCAGTGACCCGAACCCGTCTTTGACGCCCTGTTCGGGTACCCTCGACAGGTTGTCTCCTGGCCAAAAAAGTGTGCCATCAAAGTAGGTTGTCTTTGCATAGGACCCGGAGAATCGAAGGAGGAGCGGGTGGAAATCCAGGGTCATCGTCCCGGTGGCGGTGTACTCCTGGTTGGAATTGGCCAGCCGGATACCAGACGGATAGCTAAAGTTGACGCTGTCGCCTGAGGCAGGGTCGGTCACAAAACCGATTGTGCTACCGGGGTATGGCTGTGGGTGCCTGTCGGCTTCGTAGAGGTAGTGAAAGAGCCCGAAGAGCTTGACGGCCGGGAAGAAGAGTGGAGTGCTCACCGACGCGGTGAAATCGTTGTACCCGTACCACGTGGCACCCAGGCGATGTTTTCCCGTCGCCCATGACTCCTTGCTCGCAGCAGTGATGTTGTCCGTGATGAATTCCAGTGAAGCCTTGAATTCGCTCCCGCCAGTTCTGAGTTGATGCTGAACAATCCCCGCGTTTGCACGGCCGTACTCAGCCTCATAGCCGGCTGATTGCACGGACATCTCCTCCATTGCCTGGGAAGGAATGGTGATCCCTCGTCCGCCGTATTGAGGATCTGTTACGGACACGCCTTCAAGATAATAGCCAACCTCATCCACGCGGCCCCCGCGGATGTGGATGTTCCCATCCTGCAACGTGACGCCCGGCAACAACGACAGTATTTGATCAACATCGCGGATCGGAAGCGCTTTGATCTGGTCTGCAGTGGTAATACGGACGGCATTGGTGGCAGTGGGGTTAATGAGAGGCCTCTCGGCGGTCACAACGACTGCCTGGAGTGTCACGGTCTCGGAGGTGAGAGCGAAGTCCGTCTCCGTCGTGAAGTCATTGAAGACTCGAAGCTCTTCTATCGTTGTGGAAGCGTACCCGATATAGCGTGCGGTGAGGGTGTAAGCCCCGGGGGGAACCTGGAGAATCAGATAGTATCCATCAGGCCCTGTTGCGGAACCGTAGGATGTTCCGGAAACAAAGACGTTTGCGCCGACAAGCGGTTCATCTGTCTCTTTGTCGACGACCTTCCCCTTGATGCGGCCGGCGCCAAAGCACGCGGTCGTGAGGAGGAGAAAGGCCAGGAAAAATCGGATAGCAACTCTCATAAAACCTCCCGGTGTAGGAAGTTGATCCGATGTTGCTGGTAGGCTTCTGGATCTGCAGCATGGTGTGTAACGAAGACATTGGTGCCATTAGAGTTGACTGGTATAATGATACAAGTCCGGCACGGGCATTTCGCCGGTTGTTGTAACAATTACTAGCGCTCCTGTAACATACTTGAGTCGAAATGCGCGGAGAGCGAGGGTCCTGGTATAGATCGAATCCTCCCTCCACACCTGAAATACAACCTGGCGAGCAAAAAGTCGGTTGTAGCCATCCCCAATGTTTCATGTTTTCCTGGCCCAGAGCAGAGGCGGCCAGCAGCTCAAAGGTGAAATGCGGTTTGACGGCTAGGCTGCAAGCAAGCTGAGGGTGGAGTAATTCAGGTTGGGCGTTACCCGAGAGCCGGTGGTCTACAGCCGTAGTGCGCAGTTCGAGAGTTGGTGGCGATCCGACGTTTCGATTCTCATCAGGGCGGGTTTTTTCGCGGATCTTATCGTGGTTGCCTCTGGAGCCGACCATCTGAATCCTCCCGGGTGGAGGTTGCGATTGTAGCCGGCGTAGAAAGAGCGGAATGCAAGGCGGTACTTCGCCGGGAAGATACAGAAGCCAAGAACAAATAGCAAGACGGTCTATCGGCAAGTCTCCACGAGGGAATGGGGGGATCGCTGAAGCCCAATCAATTCGCCCTTCACCGGTCGGGGTTCACCCTGCCTGACCGGCAGGCCGGCGTTCATACGTCGGCACTCACGTTTCTCGCAACACTCCGCGGGGGTGGGCAGATCGTGGAAGTTCAATCATCCACCAATGCCACGGATTCTTGCTTCTCACTGCTCGGGATTGTACATTATTTCCTCAGACGAACACGGATTGAGGATGGATGGGGGGATTCTGAAAAAGTCGAGTTAGCCATTCCATACTATAAAGAGACCTTCCATGGCCATAAATGCCGCTCGCATCCTCCGATGGGTCATCATGGTCGTCATCGTTGCCGCTCTTTTGCTTGTGATCTACACCTGGGCCACGCTGCACTGGAGCTACTCAAGCGGAGAACGCGCCGGCTATGTACAGAAATTCTCCCACAAGGGATGGATATTCAAGACATGGGAGGGAGAGCTGGCAATGGTGTCCATGCCCGGAACAAACCCCGAAAAATTCTACTTCAGTGTGCGGGACGACTCGATAGCGGCCGCTATCAACCAGACGCTTGGCCAGCGTGTCGCACTCCACTATGACCAACACGTCGGCATACCCGTGGACTGGTTCGGTGAAACGGAATACTTTGTGGTGGGTGTGAGGCTTGCGGAGTAAGAACAACCAGCTACGAACGACCAGCAACCAGCAACTAACAACCAGCGTTTCATGCGCCTTAAACTGATTTGCTGCGAAGTCTTCTATCGCGAAATGTGCGAGACGATCGCGCGCTCTCCGCATCAAGTGGACGTTGAATTTCTGCCGAAGGGACTCCATGATATCGGCTGCGTCGGCATGCAGGCCAGGCTCCAGGAAGTTATCGGAAGGGTTGATGAGGCTTCATATGACCAGATTCTGCTTGGGTATGGCCTCTGCAACAATGGTATCGTAGGGCTGACCGCTCGCTCGATCCCGATTGTGGTTCCCAGAGCGCATGATTGCATGGCGGTCTTCTTCGGAAGCCGGAAGAAGTATGAAGCCTATTTCGAGCAGTATCCCGGTACCTACTTCCTGACAACCGGGTGGATCGAGAGGGGAACCGCGGAAGGAGAACTCAGCCAACTCTCAATCTCCCATGCGCATGGCATGGATCTCACCTACGAGCAAATGGCGGAGATGTACGGGGAAGAGAATGCGAAGTATCTCTTTGACACGCTCGGCGACCAGACGAAGCATTACCACAGGTTGACCTTCCTCAGAATGGGAATTGAGCCGAATGAGTCATTCGAACAGCGTGCCAGGGATCGCGCCGCGGAGAAGAATCTGGAGTTCCACGTCGAAGAAGGGAACATGCGGCTCATCCACACGCTCGTCAACGGGCCGTGGAACAATGAAGACGACTTCCTCCTGGTTCCACCCGGGTACAAGATCGCGGTGCGCTACGATGAAAATGTTATTGGCGTAGAGAAGGCAGCGGAGTGATAGCCACGGATGAACAGAGGTGGTTTTGCAGGTCGGGTCAGATACCCGACCAACAGGTCTTGTAGGACGGGACTCCGTCCCGTCTCTCTGAGCCCCCAGCTCCTCAGGCGCCTGCAGGTCGGGTCAGATACCCGACCTACAGGTCTTGCCGGACGTGACTCCGTCCCGTCTCTCAGACCTCGATCTGTGCTCATCTCTGGCCCAAGAGCCGAGAGATAGCTGCTCTACCGTTGCTTCGGCGCGATATTCTTATTCGCTCTGAACAGATTCTGCGGATCCCACTTTGTCTTCACTTCCACGAGCCGGTCGTAATTCTTCCCGTAGGCGGCTCGCATGCGATCGCTGCCCTCGTCCGCAGTCAGAAAGTTGATGTACGTCCCCCCGGTTGAGTACTTGCGCATCTTCTCCCATGTGCCCCGTGCCCACGCGATGTTTCCCGCATCGTCTTCCGGTTTGTCCCATGCCGCTGTTATATTGAGTACCCAGGCGGCGTCCCGGTTTCCCACGGCGGAATAGTCGTCGCGCTGCTGAGCGATTGCTCCACCGAGCGGGAAAAGAACGATCGCCGAGTGAGGGGATGAAATGCCTCTGGAATGTTCCAGGAAGTCCCGGTACAGTTCGGGCGTCAACGAGGGGAGATACTCGGACTTCCAGTAGTACCGGCGTCCCTTCGGTTGAGTTGCGTCGAGAAGGCTTTGTTGTGTCAGGTATGGACGGCGCTGGATGATGTCCCCGACCGGGCGGCCAAAAGACTTGATCTGGCCTGCTCTCTTTTCGGCATCCGTAATATTTCCAGTATCGCAGGCTACCAGCAGCGCGATCGGCTTTCCGTGAATGGACTTGTCGAGCCAGGGCGCAGGAGGCGCGATACGGAGCGCCGCGACACACGCAAACTCGGGGGGTGCCGATTCCGTGATTTTCCGATGGAGTTCAAGGACGGCTCCGGCATCTTCAGCGGGCCATGCGATAGCCCCGCCGACGATCTCGGGGCCGACGGGGAAGAGCTTGTACTCAAAACTGGTGACCACACCGAAATTTCCTCCTCCGCCCGAGAGCGCCCAGAAGAGATCCTGATTCTCGTGCGGGCTTGCCCGGACGATCCGGCCGTCAGCGGTAACGACCTCCATTGAGAGCA
>JAGDMJ010000062.1 GCA_017860555.1 Bacteroidota bacterium | reverse complement strand
CTGCGCGGCAAGACAGTGACCTTCATGCCCAAACCGCTCTTTGGCGACAACGGCTCCGGCATGCACGTTCACCAGAGCCTCTGGAAGGGGGGAAAGCCGCTGTTCTACGGCAATGGATACGCCAATCTCAGCGATATGGCCCTCTACTATATCGGTGGCCTGCTCAAACACGCCCCGGCGCTCTGTGCCATTACGAACCCGACGACGAATTCCTACAAGCGCCTGGTCCCGGGGTTTGAAGCGCCGGTAAACCTCGCCTACTCACAGCGGAACCGCAGCGCATCCGTTCGCATCCCGATGTATTCGACAAATCCGAAAGCCAAGCGGATCGAATTCCGGTGCCCGGACCCCGCATGCAATCCGTACCTTGCATTCTCGGCCCTGCTGCTGGCCGGACTGGACGGCGTCATGAACAAGATCGATCCCGGAGAACCGCTCGACAAAGATATCTATGACATGGAGCCGGAGGAGTTGAAGAACGTACCTTCAACGCCCGGATCGCTTGAGGATTCGCTGCATGCGCTGGAACGCGACCATGACTTCCTTCTGAGGGGGGATGTGTTTACCGAGGAAGTGATCGATGCCTGGATCTCATACAAAATGGACAAGGAGGTCAAACCGATGGCACTCCGTCCACACCCGTATGAGTTCGGCCTCTACTACGATGTCTAGGTCAGGGTAACGTCGAACAAAGAGCCCTTGCCGACTTAGAAGCCTGCCGGCGCCCCACAGGGCGTTGGCAGGTTTTTTTGCTCCAGATCATCCGCGGCTTGCGCGAACGATTTCCAGATCGGAGAAGAGTCCCTGACGGAAAAGAGTTTGAAGCGAAATCTCTGCTTCATCCCTCGAAGCCAGCCAGCCCAGAACCTGCCGCGGTGTGGGAGCAGTCGCGGTGCCTTCCGCGACCGGTTTTCCCGCGGCCACACGTCCAATGATCGCATACCCGATGTCTCGGTCCGTATCCGTCCTGTACACAGTGCCGTCAACGGTGACGGTGAAGACCATGATGCCTCCTTGGTTCATCGATGTAGGAATAACACACTCCCCGTGCATATAGTGTCGCTGCTTCCACTTGTTTTTCCTTGCCAGATTGCCTATTTTTTGTGCCATGGATTCTACGAGGATCTCGTACAGGGTAGACGGCCGGAAGGCGATCATCACGCTCAAACGGCCGGAAAAACGGAACGCCATGGATGATGTCATGGTGAACGAGTTGACCCTCGCCGTCGTCGCCGCCGGGCGCGATCCCGAGGTGAAGACGCTACTTCTCCAGGCCAACGGCCCGGCCTTCTGTGCCGGCGCAGACCTGGAGCACCTGAGCCGGATGTCGAAGTTCGACCTTGAGGAAAACCGGATGGATTCATTCCGGCTCGCTAACCTCTTCAGGACGATCTACGAGCTCCGGAAGCCGGTGGTTGCGCTTGTCAACGGACCCGCTCTGGCAGGCGGATGCGGTCTGGTGAGCGTGTGTGATTTTGTCATCGCATCGGAGGAGAAGGCGCAATTCGGCTACACCGAAGTGCACATCGGGTTCGTCCCAGCGATCGTGACGGTGTTTCTGCTCAAACGGGTGGGAGAGGCGCGTGCCCGCGAGCTCATGCTGCGGGGGAATATTCTCAGTGCCGCCGAGGCAAAAGAGATCGGGCTGGTCTCCCTCGTGGTGCCCGAAAAGGAACTGCAAAAGGCAGGAGAGCAACTGCTGGACGAACTGCTCACACACAACAGCCTGACCTCCATGACCCTGTGCAAAGAACTGCTCTCAAAACTTCATGGCCTGAACCTTGCCGATGCGCTCGACTTTGCGGCGAACATGAATGCCGCTGCGCGCATGACACCGGAATGCAAAGCGGGGCTCTCGGCCTTCTTGAACAAGCAACCGCTAAAATGGTAACGCGATGGACAATGACTTACTGCTGAAGATTCGCAACGTTGCGGATTTCCCGAAGAAGGGAATTGTCTTCCGAGATATTACGACCTTGATAGGCGACAACTCCGCCTTCCGCCGCGCGATCGATCTGCTGGCCGCCCGGTACAAGAACGCGGGCATACAAAAAGTGGTGAGCGTTGAATCGCGGGGATTCATCTTTGGCGCTCCGCTTGCGTACGTGCTCAATGCCGGCTTCGTCCCGATCCGGAAGCCAGGCAAACTGCCTGCCGCTGTGACACGCCAGGAATACTCTCTCGAATACGGAACGGATGCGATCGAGATGCACACCGATGCGGTCCTTCGGGGAGAGAAAGTGCTTCTTCTGGATGACCTCCTTGCAACAGGGGGTACGATCCGGGCTGCATGCGATCTTGTGAAGCACGCGGGAGGCCAGATCGTCGGTCTGGCATTTCTCATCGAACTCACCTTTCTGCATGGCCGCGACAGGCTCAAAGAACACGACGTCTATTCCGTCCTGCAGTACGACAGCGAGTGATTAAGAAACCAATTCGATCCGGAGGAACTGCATTGCCGGGTTGGATCACCGGTGCGGCTCTGCTCCTCGTCCTGGGTCTTCTCGTTGAAGAGCGGAACGGGCTTCTCAGCATCGGCATGCGCGCGCCCGATTTTGCCTCGACACTCAGCGACGGAAGGCCTTTCAAGCTCTCGGACTATCGTGGCAAGAGTCCCGTCGTCCTCTTCTTCTACCCGGCAGACTTCTCCAGCGGCTGCACGGCACAAGCATGCGCATTCCGGGACATCTATCCCGAGATGAAGCAAAACGGGGCGGTCCTGTTCGGCATCAGCAGGGACGGTGATTCAACGCACGCGCGCTTCTCGGAAACGTACATGCTTCCGTACTCGCTCATCAGCGACGGCAACGGAGCCATTGGGAAAGCGTATGGAGTGGAGAGATTCGGGGGGTGGATGCCTCTTTCGAAACGGGTCACGTATGTGATCGACACGGAGGGGATCATCCGGGCAGCGATCCACCACGAGATTCTGATGCACCGGCATGTCGAGGACGTGCGCGAAGCGCTCAACGCGATTGCTGGCCAGTGACCGTGTGGGTGTCGGGCAGAACTTGGATCGAAGGGCCGTACTGGTTCAGGACGGCCTGGACCGTGTCGCGCGCCGCGAGCACATAGAGCGTCGCAATCTTGATCGACATGGCGAGATATTCTTCGGCACCGGTAATGTTCCAGAACAACTGGCGCCCCATTTTCCACGGAGGCTCATAGCCTTCATATTGTTCCATGCAGCGCCGGTACTCACGAAAGCGCTCCTGCACGACCACCTGCCATTCTAGCACCTGATCTTCAGACGCTCCCTGTTCACCGAGGTGCGCGTAGAATTCCCGGTGCATGCCGCGGCAGATCAGGTCACGCGTCGTGGGTAGAGTTGAGCGGTCAATGGCCAGGAGCGCCCCGAACATGGCCCCGATCATGATCTCTCCGACATATTGATCGTGTAACTCGGCCTCCGTGCGATCAAGATTGTCGATCAGCGTCTTCACGGACAAGTCCCCACTGGATGCCATGCCGGCACGGAGCGTCTCGTAGATCATAGAGCCGACTTCTTCGGGTGTGTAATGTCGTCGGAACAGTTTCATCCGGCCTCCTGGGTGTACCGGAAATTACTGGAGTCCGTTGGTTAAGTCAAGAGGACGTGATCACGAGCACATGCTCCCCTCCGAGACGCGAAAAGACCGTTAAAATGATTGATTACGAAACGGTTTTCCCGTAGATTTCTCACCAAAGTCACCCACGACCACCGGAGCCCTCCCGTGAAGACCATCATCGAGCCTTTCAAGATCAAATCCGTCGAGCCGATCAAGTTCACCACACCTGAGGAGCGCGAAGAGGTCCTCCGGAGGGGATTCTACAACCTTTTTCTGGTCCCTGCCGAAGACGTGCTCATCGATCTTCTGACCGACAGCGGGACTGCCGCCATGAGCGCCGCCCAGTGGGCCGGCATCATGCAAGGGGATGAGTCGTATGCCGGGGCCAGGAGTTTCTACCGCTTCGAAAAAAAAGTAAAGGAGCTGACCGGCTTCACCAACGTCATCCCAACGCACCAGGGAAGGGCCGCGGAAAAGATCCTCTTCTCGCTTGTGGCAGGCAAGGGGAAGTTCATCCCCAACAACTCACACTTCGACACGACGAGGGCAAATGTGGAATTCGCCGGTGGGGAAGCGGTGGATCTGCCGACAGCGGAAGGGCAGGATCCAGAAGCCATTGCAGATTTCAAGGGGAACATGGACACCCTTGCACTCGAAGCGTTCATTCGAAAAACCGGCCGGGAAAACATTCCGCTGTGCATGATCACGATAACCAATAACTCCGGCGGGGGGCAACCTGTGTCAATGGAGAATATCCGAGAAACGCACAGGATCTGCAGAAAGTACGGGATCCCCCTTTTTCTTGATGCATGCCGTTTTGCCGAGAATGCGTACTTCATCAAGAAGCGGGAGACGGGGTACGCAGACAAGCCGGTCAAGGAGATCGTACAGGAAATGTTCTCCTACGCCGACGGCGCAACGATGAGCGCAAAGAAAGATGCAATCGTGAACATGGGAGGATTTCTGGGCTTGAACGATGAGTCGCTTGCCGCCCGCGCGAGGAACTTGCTGATCGTGACCGAAGGTTTTCCAACCTATGGCGGGCTCGCGGGAAGAGACCTGGAAGCTATCGCCCAGGGGCTTGACGAGGTGCTGGACGAGCACTACCTGCAGTACAGGATCCGGTCAGTTGAATACCTTGGCGAGCGGCTGGTCAAGGCAGGCGTGCCCATCCTCCTACCGCCGGGGGGGCATGCCATTTACCTGAACGCCCGCAAATTCCTTCCACAGATACCGCCGGAGCAGTTCCCCGGACAATCCCTGGTCGTGGAACTCTATCGCCGTGGCGGAATCCGGTCCGTCGAAATCGGCAGCGTGATGTTCGGCCGGATGACCGCCGCGGGAACGTTTGTCCCCGCCCGGATGGAACTTGTACGTCTCGCCATCCCCCGACGGGTGTATACGCAAAGCCACATTGACTACGTTATCGAGGTGGTCGTGGAATGTTTCGAGAGAAGGGGCGATTTCCCCGGCTACCGGATCATCGAAGAGCCTCCAATGTTGAGACATTTCACTGCGAAATTCGCTCCAATTCGATAGGGCGCACGCAGGTTCGTAGAAAACCATTGCTAAAGTTGTAGAAATGCCTTATACTTTTAAGCAGTTCATTTTATGTGAGTTATGATACGATGCACGGTATGCGGGACTGACAACGACGACCTTGCCGTCCTCTGCAGGAGTTGTAAGAGTTATCTGCAGACTAAGGTGGACACGCTCGATCTTTTTGGCACTATCTGGCTGCTCATCGAAGCGCCAAGGCGTGCCATGAAGCGAATCGTGCTGGCGCGTTACAAGAACTATGTGTATTTTCTGAGCGCCCTGTTCGGCATTTCCTTCGTCTACACCGCGATGTGGTACAGAAATCTCGGAAAGATGTATCCCGACCTGTTTGTGCTTCTCGTAGGCGGACTCCTCATAGGACCATTGGTTGGCATCCTGTTCGTCCTCCTGTCCAGCATCGTCTTGTCCGCGTTTTCGCGGTTGCTGGGAGGGAAAGCCACCCGGCGCAACACCTTTGCCGTGGTGGCCTACAGCACGGTGCCAATAGTGTTCTCCCTGGTTTTTGTCCTCCCGGTGGAGGTGGGGGTTTTCGGGCTTTCGTTCTTCGACAACAACCCTTCGCCGCTGGTCCTCAAACCCGTGGAGTACGTTGTCCTGATAGGAATGGACATCCTTGCCCTGGTCTGGTCCTGGATCCTGCTCGTTGAAGGGGTCGTGATAGCGAACGGGTTTACCAGAATGAAATCGGCAATGGCCGGAGTCGTCTTGCTGGTCCTGGCGGGTCTCTCGGCGGCGGGGTTGCACTATTTGTAGCTTGTTGAGAAGCGAACCCATGGACAGGGACGAATTCGAGAAGGTTGTTCAGGAAGTGTTCGATTCGCTGCCGCCGCAATTTCATGCAACGATTGACAACGTCCACATCGTTGTGGAGGAACTACCCGCGAGCCGCTCAAATTCGAGGAAGGGAATCAGATCCGGCGGCATGCTGTTGGGCCTATATGAAGGAATCCCGCTGACGAAGCGAGGCGTGGATTATGGGATGTATCCGGTTGTCCCGGACCGGATTACACTTTTCCGGCAAAACATCCAGGCGGTGTCCCGTGATGACCATGATCTCCGGGCAACTATCCGTGAGACGTTGATTCATGAGATCGGCCACTACTACGGTATGAGTGAAACGGAGATCCGGAGAGCAGGGTACTAATATCAAAGAAAGGATCCATTGCAATGCCGCGAGTCATGTTCACAATTTCCTACGGAATCAAGCCTGAACTACGGGAACAATACATCGGACTGACGAAGGAGATGAGGGAACATTTTACGAATGTTGGCCGGAAGAACTATTCCGTGTTTGAGGCAAAGGCCAGGAAGAATCAGTTCACGGAAGTGTTCATCACCAACAGCCTGGAGGAATTCGACGCGCTGGAGGACAACCAGGATGAAGTGACCGAAGCGCTGGTAAGAAGGCTCGAGGAATTTGTCGATGACGAAGGGATGAAGTACAGCACACTCGTCGAGGCTGTCTGAGGGACCCCGCTGCGGAGATCCCGATTATGCCGCCGAAGAAACGCCATATCGATCCCATTGCACAGTTCATGCAGGAGCACGACGAAACGTTGGTCCAGCTTTCGTCCCTGAACAAAGCCAGCACGTCTCTTGCCGAAAACGGGTTTTCCCAGGACACCTACTTCCGGTTGCTCCGGGCAGTTGAGTTCGTTGAACAGGAAGTGGGCGTCCATAACAAACGGGAGGAAGAGGCCCTCTTCCCGGTTCTCGAACGATATGTCGAAGGTCCTACCAAATTGATGCGAGAGGACCACAAGATCCTGGCGAAGGAATTTCGCAGATTGCGCCGCGCGGTGGACCGCATCACAAAACGGAACACCAGCAAGGCAGCCGCGCGCGATCTTGTCTCCGTGTCTCGTGGGATCGTCCAAAGGATGGTGAATCACATTCATAAAGAGAACCACATTCTGTTTCCCCTCGTGCAGAAATTCCTCACCAAGGATGCCTTGCGCGAGGTTGCCCGGCGCATGGTGTAATGCAAGGAATGACCCACCGGCCATCAGAGACCTCCATGATCCGCAACCTCACCTTTCCCCAGCTGAACTCGCTTCTCACGACTGTCTTTGCACCGCGCCCGGATGAACGGGCGCTGACGATCTTTATGGACCTTCCGGGCGGCAAATTGACCGACCATGCCGCCTGGATGGACAGAAGGCGGATCGCTGCCGATTGGTATACCATGCTTGCCCAGAATTTCGGTACACTTCCCTTCACAGCCGTCAACTGCTGCGCGTACCCCAACGTGGGAAGCAACAACGGGGATCTTCCCCGGATCGTCATGCTCATCGACAGTGATACCGGGACTCATATGCCTCCCAGTGAGGGTGAAGTGCCGCTGAAGCGAATCCTCGAGGAGTCAAGCGTCGTGATTGCCGTTACAGAGCTCTCTGCCACAGCCCCGCTGAAAATCCTTGCGCGGGACCTGGGGTTTCGGGGAGCAACCCTGCCCGGATTCAACCGCGGAATGATCCCCGCTCTCGGACTCGATTACGAGAAGATCAACGAACGGGTGATGAAGATCAAGGAGAGAATGGACCGGGCCCGCGCCGCGACTGTTGTGCTCTCTTCAAAGGGGGAGCTTTACCGCTTGGAGATCGACCTTCGGTTTTCGGAGGGGCACGCGAGCGGCGGCATTATCCGCGTACCCGGAACCGTTGCAAATCTGCCGTCCGGAGAAGCGTACATTGTTCCTTTCGAGGGGGACGGAGAGGACAGTCCGAGCATGACGAACGGTCTGCTTCCCGTCCAATTTGGGGAGAACGTCGTGGTCTTCCGTATCGAGCAAAACAGGGCGATTTCAGTGGAGGGGGAGGGAAGTGAAGCCTCCAGTCAGGCGGCAAAACTGGGGGAGGAGCCGGCGTATGGAAATATCGCTGAATTGGGAGTAGGAGTGCTGGGCGATTGGGGAGTTCAGCCGGTCGGAAACACTTTGCTGGATGAAAAACTGGGATTGCATATCGCTTTTGGCCGAAGTGACCACTTCGGGGGAAAGACAAGTCCAAGAAGTTTTCGCGATCCGGCCAACGTCGTCCATATCGATTGGGTCTATGTGCCATCATGTCAGCCTGCCATCGATGTAGTATCAGTTCTCTTCCACTACTCAACGGAGCGTGACGAGGAGATCTTCAAGAACGGACGGCTTCTGGTTTAGACATAGAAAATGAATTAGATGACTTAGGACAAGAGTTTGCAGCTTAAACGTTTAGTTCGGTCGTCGCAAAGTTCAGTATCCCTTGAATGGGATGATGGCCACAAGGGGGTCAACTCGTTGGAGACTTTGCGGGATGCCTGTCCCTGTGCGGGGTGCAAGGGAGAGACAGTCCTCTTTCAGAGCTATGCTCCGCCTCCCGTGGATAGAGACGTGCCTCGACGCTATGTTCTCAACGGAGCCGAGCTCATAGGGAATTATGCGATGCGGTTTGCCTGGGGGGATGGACACCAGGAGGGAATTTACACGTGGGAGCACCTCCGCTCACTTTGCGAATGCGATGAATGCACAGAGCATCGGCGCTGGCGCACCTAGAAACAGGAGGCCTTCTCATCGACCCGTCACAAGTCTTGCGGCAGTTTCCTTACGGGCTCTACCTTGTAGGCGCCTCACGGAA
Source organism: Bacteroidota bacterium (assembly GCA_017860555.1). Lineage (GTDB taxonomy): Bacteria > Bacteroidota > Ignavibacteria > UBA10030 > UBA6906 > JAGDMJ01. Next base: position 2,523 of record JAGDMJ010000062.1, on the reverse strand, counting down.
TGGACACCCGCTCATCATCTTGGCTAACTGGGTGACTCAGGTCTCATTCTCTCCGCCGCTGGTGGCTGTGGCTGTCGAAGTCCAAAGCAAGATGCATGAATTCATCGCCGACTCGGGTTATTTCTCAGTGAACGTGCTGCCGGCGGGAAATCCTGACCTGGCTAAGGACTTTTTGAAGAGCCGTGAACCCAAAGGGGGATCCATCAACGGACATGCGTTCCAACTCGGCAGGCATGCCTCGCCTCTTATCGAAGAGGCGAACTCATGGGTGGAATGCCAGGTGGTCTCCATTCACGAGACAGGAGACCACACGCTTTTTGTGGGGCAGGTCATTCAGAGTTCACTGAACGTACAAGGCCCAGGAATGACCCTGAGGGAAAGTGGGTTAAACTACTACAAGAAAAACGATTAACTTCGCCGATCTCTACTTCCTTTTATCCATGGTGGCAGTCACCTTCAGCGGCTTGCCATCCCGCATCACCTCGACCTCAACCTGATCGCCCGCCTTGAGTTCACCCAGGAGCCCCATGTAGTCATAGATGTTCATGACTTTCTTTCCGGCCATCATCACGATGATATCACCTGACTTCAGCCCCGAGCGTTCGGCCGGCCCTTTGGGCCGGACCCCGCTGATCTTCATGCCATTTGAGCCTTCGCCGCCGTAGTCGGGAATAATCCCCAGCGTGACGGAAAACCCGCGGCTATCACCGGATGCCATCGGTGCGGAGGACTGCGTCTTGACATAAACCGGACGGACGGCAAGCGTGTCGAGATCGCTCACGATGTTATAGATATATCGTGCGATCTTCTGGGTTCCGTCATAGTTGATCTTGTCCCAGGTGTCGGACGGCCGATGGTAGTCGTCGTGCGTCCCGGTGAAGAAGTGCAGTACCGGCATCTCTTTTCCATAAAACTCGGCCTGGTCACTAGGGCCGAATCCATCTGGAATCGTCCTCAGGACAAAGGTGGAATCGCTGTCATAGGCAGAGAGCATTCGGCTCCAGACTGGTGAACTGCCTGTTCCGTACACCGTGAGCGACCTGTTATCGAGGCGGCCGATCATGTCCATATTGAGCATCGCGACCGTTCGTTCCAGGGGGTACACCGGGTGGTTGACGTAATAACCGGAACCAAGCGTACCAAGCTCCTCGCCTGTGAAACTAATGAAGAGGATGGTTCTCCCCTCAACCGGTTTGCGCGCGCCAAACGCCTCCGCCAGTTCAAGGAGTCCTGCGGTTCCGGATGCATTGTCATCAGCACCGTGATGTACGGCAACCGTGTCCGGCTGGAGCGAGCCTGAACCAGGTCCCCCGGTCCCGAGGTGGTCCATGTGCGCCCCCACGATGATGATCTGGTCCTTCAATTGAGGATTCTCCCCCTCGAGCCTTCCAAGAACGTTCGCAGTCCTGGATTTGATTTGCGTGATCTCCGTTTCCAGTCGCACGGTAGTCTTTCCCATGTCGACGCTGAGCGGGGCGCGTGTGGACTTGATGCTATCCTGGATCGCACGAAGACTCAGGTTGCGCGCCGTGAGCATGCTTTCGAAAGGTGCGCGCTTCATCGAAATCGCGACGATGCCCGAACTCTCGAAGGAGCGATCAGTCGAAAGCTTGACGATCTGATCTTCCGGTTCGTCTGCGGGCCCGGGGATGATGATGATACCTTTGGCTCCTTTGTCCCGGGCGACCCGCGCCTTGTTCCGGAACGAACTCGTGGCGTTAAACGGGCTGTGGGGGTCGTTTCCGTCTGGAGAGAACCGGAGTACGACAACGATCTTGCCTGAGACGTCGAGGTCCTTGTAGTCATCGTATTTGTTGTCCGGGGATGAGATACCGTACCCGGCGAAGACGAGAGGCCCCGCTACCTCCCCGCTCGAAGAAAAACCGAATGGGCGATAATCCTCATCGACACTGAATTCGAGCTTCCCTCCGGGAACTTCGGGTCCTTCGAAGGCGAGGGAATTATCGGATCCAAGCTTTACGGACGACACAAATTCGAAACTCTGAAAATACGTGCCATTGTCCCCGGCTGGGTGCAGGCCATATTTTTCCATAAGCCCTGCAATATACTCCGCCGCGCGCCGGTTTCCTTCGGTGCCAGTTCCGCGTCCTTCCAACTCCTCGGAGGCGAGGAACTTGATATGAGTCTGCAGGTCCGAGACGGTGATGTCTCGCGTAGTCTGCGTGTGAGCAGTGAAACAGAAGATGGCAAGAAGAGTGAAGAGACCCGGAGCAAGACGGGACATGTTTGAGCCTTTAGAGTTTGTTGGTTGATGCGAGCCTGAGGCGCACTATTTCTTGATCCGTTCCAGTGCCGTCTTGAGTTGATTGAACGACAGTTCGGAACCCGGGTCATAGGCGCGGTCAATATAGGCAACCTTGCCCGTCACGTCGACAACATAGATCGTCCTTCGATTCATGCCGGACTGGGGGTTATAGCTTTGGTATGCTTTCGCAACCGCATGGTTGTGATCGCTCAACAACGTGAACTGCAGATCATAGTGATTCGCCCATTCGCGATGGG
>JAGDMJ010000061.1 GCA_017860555.1 Bacteroidota bacterium | reverse complement strand
ATCTCCGAATGGATCGAGGAGGCCGGGCCGGGCGCGCTCTGGCCCTGGCTCACCGTGGTGCCCGTCGCGATCGGGTGCGCGTTGCTGCTGATCTACGTCGCCATACCCAGATCATGGCGTCAGGCGAAAAGGAGAGTGCCGCCTCCGCTGGAACTGCCCTCGATCAGCACCGTCCCGCAGGGCTACAACATCGTCGGCGCGGCGATCGACTATGAAGCGCCGACCGAGAAAGTGCTTGCCCATGCACAGTCGGTGGCGGCCCAGCATGGCGCGCGCCTCTATCTCTTCCATGTGGTGGAGGGAGTAAGCGGGCTGGTGTATGGAACGGAGGCGTATGATGAGGAGGCACGCCAGGACCGCGTGTATCTTGAGTCGATTGCGGGGCAGCTTCGTGCTTCAGGGTTGGAGGTGACGCCCGTCCTGGGCTACGGCCGCGTCACGACCGAGCTCGTGCGTCTTGCGAAGGAGCATAAGGTGGAATTGCTGGTCATGGGCGGTCACGGACACAGGTTCCTCGCCGATCTCCTGTTCGGAACGACCATATCGAAAGTGCGGCACGAGTTGGGGATACCGGTACTCGTGGTGAAATGATTGAAGATGGAGGATGAGCGCGCAATTCTCGATCCTCAGTTATCGATCTTCAATCCTAGTTCTCTTCCTTCCATCAGGAGCTTCTCGTACTCTTCCTTGTACCCCTTGATTGCCCGGTAGAGCGCCTCGGCGATCTTCTGCTGTCCGGATTCGCTCTTCAGGAAGCGTTCGTCCTCGCGGTTGGAGAGGTAGGCAGATTCCACCAGAACGTTGGGCATGGCTGCGCCCACGAGGACGTAGAAGCCTGCCTGGCGCACGCCGCGGTTGGGAATGCCGGTGCGGGCCTCCATTTCGCGTTGCGTGATATCAGCGAAGATCTCGCTTGCCTTTGCGTGCGCACTCTGCGCCATCGTGACCAGGATGAAGTTCTCTTCCGTGAGCTGCTGGTAACGCTTCTCGTATCCCTCCTCAAGTTCGATGACGGCGTTCTCCCGTTCGGCGATGGCGATGGCTTCTTCCGTTCTCCCCGGGCGGAGCAGATACACTTCAAAACCCCGTGTCGGATTCGGCTTGCGCTTCAACGAATTGCAGTGAATACTTATGAAAAGCTTGCCGTCGGCTTCATTGGCGATCTGCCCGCGGCGGTCCAGTTCGATGAACCGGTCGTCCGAACGCGTGTGAATGACGCGGACATCGCTCATTCCTTTTTTGATCAGCTTCCCGAGCTTGAGGCCGATGCCGAGCGTGACGTCCTTTTCACGCACGCCCGATACGCCAGTGGCCCCCCAGTCCTTCCCGCCATGCCCCGGGTCAATGACGATCGCGTCCAGATACCAGCGGTCTCGCTGCACATCCAACCCGGCCCGGAGTTCTTCCCGTTTCCTCTCCTCGATCATCCGCTCTTCTCCGCCTTTCGTGCGGATGGTGATCACGATGTCATTTGAGACGGGGTTCTGGATCAGTTCGGTGGAGGAGATCGCACTTGAGAGCTTGAAGGTCAGCTGGACCGACATCGGAGACTGAATGGCGACCACCTTCCTCACAAGCCCGACGGGCTTCGTGCGGCCCACGGCGACGGTGTCAGCGCGGGCGTCAGGGATGGTGACGTAGAACCACCCGTCGTTGCGCATCCAGCTCTCCAGGTCCTTCATCTGGCGGGAAACCGGGATGCGGATGAGCATGCCGTTGCTCTTCGGTTCGAGCACAATGGTGCTGATGTCAAACTGAGGCGTAGCAGGCGCGGTGCCCACAAGCAGGTACGAGCCGTTGAACGTAAGGGCAGGACGGTGGATATTGTTGAAGAAATGGAGGAACGACTTGAGCGGCACGAAATACGATCCGGCGGCGTAGACGACGCCCAGCGGCAGCTGGTAAATGCTCTGGCGTTTCTGGTCCGTGACCACAAGAAAGGCGTTGCCCCGGGTGACCTTGACGCTGTAGGTGCCAAACGCGAAGTGGAGCTTCTGCTTCTCCGTGCTCTCAGACGTCCTGATCTCCAGCGCCTGCAAGAGATCGGTCAGGGAGCAATACTGGATCCCTTCCCGCATAAAGGTGCCGATGATGGTGTTCTTCGACGGATCAGTTTCGAACTCCATCCGCATGGTGTTCCGCTGGGCGAAGAGCGCCGGCGACGGGAGCAGCATCGCTGCCGCAAGGCAGCCGAGGAGGAGATATGCAGGGGAGAGTCTGCGCATTACCGATAGTTGGTGAACTGGACAGCAAATGGCAGGTTCGCGTCGCGGATCATTTTGATCACCGACTGGAGATCATCCTTGCTCTTGCCGCTCACGCGGACCTGGTCTTCCATGATCTGTGCCTGGACTTTCAGCTTCGCATCCTTTATCATCTTTACAATCTTTCGGGCGTTGTCTTTGTCGATGCCTACCAACAGCTTGATCACCTGGCGTACCGTGCCGCCGGCCGCCTGCTCCACCGTGCCGTAGCTGAGTGCCTTCAAAGGGACGTTTCGCTTGATAAGCTTTCCCTGCAGGATGTCGATCACGCTCTTGAGCTTGAAGTCATCGTCCGAGTGGACCGTGACCTGTTTCTCTTTCTGATCCAGGTCGATCGAGCTCTTTGAGCCTTTGAAGTCGAAGCGTTGCACGATCTCCTTGCGCGCCTGATTGATGGCGTTGTCGACCTCCTGGAGGTTGACGTCCGAGACGATGTCAAACGAGCTGGTATCAGGCATGGGCCCTTCTACATGGATGTCCCTGCGTCGGTGCGAAGGTCTACGTGTGTTGCTGAATCGTGTGATGCTCCGGATTCATCGGAACTTGACATGCCAGAACGCATGCCAGAAAATCTTGAGCATCTCCCAGCGCGGATGCCTGGCCTGGACAATGTACTGTTGCTGCACTTCCTTTTGCCTGGAGTTGTCCCGGGTGATGATCTGGATTGAAAGAGGGTGCATGGCTACTCTTCAGCCTCTGTTCTCGAGATGTGAATGCGCCGTTGTTCCAGGCGCTGGACCAACACATCGCCGGGGACGCACTGTTCCGGCAACAGGACTCCGCGGGCATTGATGTCGCCCTGGGCGAGCATCTGCGCGATCACAGAGGTCGGGAACGCCGTTGTCCGCATCATTGCGCTCATGCCTGCACTCTCATCATAGTAATCTATGAGTTCATACGCAAGGGCGGCGCTCCGTCCGCCGCGAATGCCGCTGACGGTGACGCGCAGGAGCACAAGATCCTTGTCCTTGTAGTCCAGTTTCTTCCGCAGGAGATCCGCGAAAAGCTCCTTTCGGGTCTTCACGATGTTGCCAAAGGTCAGCGGTTCTGCGTCGGCGAATCCCAGGTCAAGCAACACCCGGAATTTCTCGCAATGACCCCGGTACCGGATGGTCTTGTAATCAAGCTCCTTCACCCGCCCTTCGAACATGTGGGGCAGCATGGAAGCCCCGCCAGAGGTGTTGAAGGCCTCCAGTGTCCCGAAGGGGGGAGGGAAGGTGATTTCCTCGAGATCGTGCATTGATGGTACCGACGTCCGTACACCGTTTCGTATCGCCTCCGAGGGTTCAACATACTCGTTGATGAGCCCTTCGGCCGAGAAGACGATCTGATAGTCCAGGGGCGGCCGGGGATGCTGAGGCAGCCCACCGACACGCATCCGGATCGCGTCGAGATGCTCGAACTCCTTCGCTCCCGTGACGGCGAGGATCCCCGCAAGTCCCGGGGCGAGGCCGCAGTTCGGGACCACGGTAACGTTCTTGATGCGCGCGTCATCGCCGAGTTTGAGCTGCTCGCGGACGACATCCATGTTTCCGCCCAGGTCGCAGATCGGTACTCCTGTGTCAATGGCTGCGATCGTGACGGGGAGGTTGACGGTATATGAGACGGCGCTGACGGCTGCGCTGCTTCCCTGGAGCGCCGCGCGGAGTTCGACGCGGTTGTTCACGTCCAGCTCCAGAGGGGTCACATTCGGCCCGATGGCATGCGCGTTTTTCCGGGCGAGGGCGAAATCCCGGTCGGCAAGCATCACCTCGGCCTCCGGCTGGTTCGTCGCGAGGTCAAAGGCGACGGCTCTTCCCATCATCCCTGCGCCCAAAACGGTATACTTCATTTGAGTATCTCCCCGGTTTCCCGGCTCCAGAAGAGCAAATCGAGCTCATCCATGCTGATGCCGACCGTCTCCGCGAAGCGGGCAAACTTCTGTTCAATGGTGTGATACTGCTTCTTTGTAAGAGTCTTCGGAAGCGATCGGATCACCCGGTGCCGCTGTAAATTCCGGAGAATATGGCGGTCCAGGATGGCAAGGTTCCGGCACCCGATGTTTCTCAGGAAGTGGGATGCTTCCTTCCATCCCAATCCCTTCACGTTGAGCACAAGCCATTCGCGGAGCCGTGCCGCGTCCTTTTCGCCGGCGATCCGCACCTCGATCTCCCGGAATTTCCCATGAGCATCCAGGATGTGGCGCGCTTTCGTGTTGTGGAACCGGATATAGAATTCTTCCTGATGCAGCAGCGCCGCCAACTCGGTGCAGTCGGCGCAGATCCCTCTCGCCTGCAGCAGCGCCACTGCCTTGCCCGCATTCACCGCGCTCGACTGGGGAGTGAGCAGGCAGTAGACGAGTTCGAAGAAATAGTCTTCCGGTTTCACGGCGGCAAAATCGGCAAGGCGCGCCCGGATCGCGAGCTGGCGCGATGCCAGTTCCGCTTGAAGCTCTTCCATGCCCCGGTATGTTCCGGCTCCTCGCTTCATGCGAGCGCGATCCGCCTGTCGATCATCGGGCCGCTGCCGGTGGTGGTGATCAGCCCGTCCCGCTCCAGTCCGTGGATCAGCGATGTGAGCCACCGTTCATTCCGTCGTGAGAACCCCGCGTGGATCTGTCTGGCCAGAGCCTCGATCCGCATGCTGCCATTGCGCTCCCTCAGCGCGTCGATGATCCTGCCGCGGTATGCCCTGAAGGGAAGGCCATTGAATGATCGCACTTTCTTTGGGGCTGCGTCCCCGGTCCGGCGCATGCTCCCCCGCGATGCGCAGAGCGAAACGGCCGGACAATGACCGCAACGGGGCGCTCTTGCGGTGCAGATCGTCGCTCCCAGGTCCATCAGCGCCTGGTTCCAATCGTATGCTCTTCCCGGCGGCAGGAGAGCTTCCGCCGCATTCCATACCGGCTTTTCCGCCTGAACCGCGCTGATCGATTCCATCTTCCATAGGACGCGGGAGAGGACCCGCCGCACGTTCACGTCCACGACCGGAACGCTTTTACCGAAAGCAAAAGAGAGAAGAGCATTTGCCGTGTAGCGGCCGATTCCCGGGAGCGCCCGGAGCCTTTCGCGGTTGTCCGGCAGGGCTCCGCCATGGGTCTCAACGACCGAACGTGCAAGGAGATGCAATCGCACGGCTCTGTTGTTGTATCCCATGCCGCGCCAGATTATCACCACGTCGCGCAACGGGGCATTGGCCAGCGAACGTACAGTAGGGAAGCGCCGCAGAAACTCCGGATACCTGGTGAGAACACGCTGGACCTGGGTCTGTTGCAGCATGGTCTCGGAGATGAGAATGCGGTACGGGTTGCGTGTATTACGCCAGGGGAGCGTGCGGCCATGAGAGGCGTACCAGCGCAGGACGAGACCGGCGAGGCGTTTGCCATTAACGCGTGTGGATGCCATGATTCACAAGAAACGCAACCGCGTCCCTGTTTCCCTCCAGAATGTCGAGCGCCTCCAGTTCGGCCAGGCGCACCCATCGGATCTGCTCGAACACCCTGTTGAAGGGCGTGCCTGTGAACGAGTCTATGTAGTGATAGAAAATCCTGAAGGAGCCGTCTTTGCCCGGGTCTGCGAGGCCGTCCGGGTAGATCCATTCCTGCCGGTAGAATTCCTGGCCAACTGTGGCCCGGACGTCAAGTTCCTCATGCAGTTCCCGGGCCAGCGCCTGGGATGGAGTCTCTCCCTTCTCGATCTTCCCCCCGGGGAACTCCCATTTCAGCGGGTAACGCCCGTCCGCGCGGCGTTGACATGCCAGGATCCGATTCCCACGGGTCAGAATGCCAACAGCAACTTCTTTCATATTTCCAAGATACTGAAATGAGCCCTGAATCTCAATTGGAGGTCCGAGACCGCAAGGAGGGAGTTGGAGGAAGATGAACTGGAACCGATCCGCCTTCCGGATTGGTCGAAGGAGCGAGAGAGGCACAAAGGAAGCGGGTGATTGGGCTTCTCGCCTTTTGCAGCTTTCCAATACTTTCCTCTGTGCCTCTGCGTTCGTCTTTCACTTAATACCCGGGCACGTTAGCCTGAACCACGCACCACTGCTCGTCTTCTCTCTTCATCATCACTTTCGCGATCCCCGAGGCCTTCACCGGTTCCATGTTCTCCGCCCGCAGCCCTTCCCATGAAACCGGGATCTCGACGGTTGCATGATCCCCCTCTATGCTGGACTGAGCCTTTCCAATTTCCTTTTCGAGGAAGACGGCCACGCTCTTGCGGAATGCCTCGACCCTCTCGAGCATGTGCTCAGCCGTAATGGGGCTTCCATCGGGGGCGCAAAGCTTATCGTTCGAAAAAGCGAGGAGCCGGATTTCGGCGTCGTGGCCGAGGAGTTCCCGAAGGAACGTTTCCGCCTCGAGCTCAGCGTCCATTTTCTGGTTCGGATGAAACTCCTCATAGATGAAATGCTGTGTCATTCCGTCGACCCGTATGTCGTCCATCTCTTCCTTCAACAGCTCCTCCGTAATGAACCGGTACCGTTCGCATGGCGGCACCGACCCGTCAAAATGCACGTCGATATTGTTCGAAGCGAGTATTTCGATGAGGTGGTCCAATTCTCCGTCGACATCTCCCGGAGGGATCTCATGGATCCGTTTGAGGACCGGGTCGCCGACGTACTTGCCGACCGTAGTTTGCCCTGCCTGCTCGAACTGCCGTTCGAATTCCTCGATGTTGTCGAGCCATTCGGCCTCGACCTCCGGTGGCAGGTCGGGTCCAGTGCTAGAAAACCGCCCTCCGTAGCGTTCCTCAAGGGTTCGCTTCTTTGCATCGTTCAGCGCCCGCTGGATGTCATCCTGGTGGTTATCTCTTGGCATGGTGATCCCTTTCCCTCGATTACTGGTACATAATCCGGAGGCAGATATCCGCCTCCATACAGTTAATACAAGGAAGAGGGGTCTTTTTCGGAGGGAGAAGAAAAAAAATCGTGGGGGGTTGCCGGCCCCGGCAACCGCGATCCACCATCTGGACCTATTTTCCGTCCCATCCGGCGATGCGCGTCCAGAGCCACCAGGCGGCGTAGGCCTTGAGGTTGCCGTTGAGAGGCTGAGAGTGCGCGGCGGAGCAGTCATACCACTCTCCGGGATGCGCGGCCTGCCAATCCGAGGCCCAGTTCCGGTCGAGTGTGCCGTTCGCGTCGGAGTCATAATCGCAATTGTCGTTGGCGTGCTTGTCGGCGAAGAACTGGCCGTCCGGGTCGTACGATTCGATGTCGGCAAAATCGAAGAGGATCTTCTTGTTCACCCGGACATAGGCGCGGATCTGCTCGTTGCGCCGATGCAGGTTGCCCGAGGTGCCGGTTCCGTCCAGGTGGCCGGTCATGTAGACGAAGGACACGCTGGGATAGTCGCGCTCCAGTCCGCTCATGAGGGTGAGATAGGTGTTAATGTCACTTTCGGTGGCAGAGCTTACCTGTCCGCACCAGGACCAGATGACCACGTTGATTTCCGGGTGAGCGTTCAGGTATGTCCGCGTTGCTGCTTCCCACGCGATTCGATCAGGGTTGCCGAGGTCGCTCGCGCCGGAAAATGGCGTATCGCGCAATTGCAGCGCCCCGCCCGAGCCGGTTGAATTGAAGGCATAGAGCTGGCCCCGGGAGGTCACCAGTCCTTGCATGCCCGTGACGAGTTGTGAGCCATGCGACGTATGACCGTACGCGATGCGGAGGTCGCTTTTTGCTTTCACGATCCATTCCTCCGGAATTGTTTCAACCCGGGCCGCGGAATGGTTGGCGCTTATGATGCTGTCGCGCCCCGCGAGAGCGTCCGCAGCGGCAGAGCCCACCGGATCATTCTTGCAGGAGCAAAGACAGCCAAGCGCGCAAACGACCGCGATCGCATGCCGGACATGGGTAACCATCGTGCACCTCCGTATGATGATCTTCCTCCGGTGGTTGAAGCAATATCCGTGCCACGTGATGCTGCCGGGGGAAGTCGCCATGACTCCCGGCCGTAGACCTGCTATTTTTGCCCGTTTTCCCTTGGGTTCTGACGTACTGCCTTGCACACCGGTTCAAATCAAATCGTTCCGTTGACATTATCTCATGGTTCGGCTACATTCTAATCAGTCTTCCCTTTGGACCCAGTCGCAGGCAACTCCGAGTTCATTCCCGTCGCAGAAGGCAAGGCACATGAGAGCATTTTTCCTTTCCATCGGCGGTCCACGTCCTGACAGATTCTGAGCGGCGGATGCAAAGGCGAACCTACGAAATATTTGTTCAAGCCTCTATGTCGAACCGAAAGAGCCGGATCCTTGTCCTCTTGCTTATGCTCTTGGGTTTTGGCTGCGGTGGGAACGATCACAGGTATCCCGATGCGCCGGCCGACTCCAGGGCCGAGAGCATCGTCCTGGAATCGCGCCCATTCGAAATCGGTTCCGATACCTATGGGGCCGATTTCGGAACGATCACTGTGCCGGAGAACCGCGAGAAAGGTTCATCACGGCTGATCAGCATTCCTTTCCTCCAGGTTCACAGTCATGCCACGGACCAGGCCGAACCGATCTTCGCACTCTCCGGCGGGCCGGGACAGAGCAATATGTCGTGGGATTGGTGGACACTCGGGACGTTTCTCAGACGACACGACGTTGTGATTGTCGGGTACCGGGGGGTGGATGGCTCATCCGTTCTGGATCTCCCGGAGGTGACGGAGGCACTCGAGGCTCACGGCGATCCAGTGAGTGAACGGTCAGTGAAAGCCATCGGACGTGCGTTTGCCGCGGGTGCCGATCGATTGCGGGCAGAAGGGGTGGATCTTGACGGCTACACGATGCTTGAATGCATCGAGGACAACGAATCGGTCCGGCGGGCGTTGGGTTACGGGCGCATCGATCTGCTGAGTGCCAGTTATGGCACCCGGATCGCGTACCTCTACGGGCTCAGGCATCCGGATCGAGTGTTCCGTTCGGCGATGATCAGCGTGAATCCTCCGGGGCACTTTATCTGGGCGCCCGCTACGACGGATGCGCAGTTGAGGTATTATGCCACTCTCTGGTCCAGGGATACCGGCATGGCCGAGAAGTCCCCCGATCTCTACGCCACAATGCGGACCGTGTTGACTGCAATGCCGGATCGGTGGCTATTCTTCCCGATCGACCCGGGGAAGGTGCGGGTGGTGACGTTCGCTCTTCTTTTTCAGCGCAAGACGGCAGCCATGGTCTTCGATGCGTACGTTGCTGCCGAGCATGGAGACCCGAGCGGGCTTGCGTTGATGTCCCTGGCGTATGATCACGTCATTCCCACAATGGGAGTGTGGGGCGATTTTGCTTCGAAAGCCGTGAGCGCAGATTACGATTCCACGCGTAACTACGGAGCCGAGGAGGATTCGCCGGACATGCCCCTCGGTGCGCCAATGAACAGGATCTCCTGGGGGACCCTCAGCGGCGGGTGCTGGCCCATGAAACTTTTGCCGGAAGAATTCCGGAAGCTGCGGCAATCGGACGTGCAAACACTATTGCTGAGCGGTTCCATAGATTTCTCCACGCCGGCCGAATTTGCCACACAGGAACTGCTTCCATATTTGAAGAACGGCAGACAGGTGATTCTCACCGAGTGCGGCCATGTTGAAGATCTGTTGTACGCAAACGTCGACAATGCCAGGCTTCTCCTGACGAGCTTCTATGACACGGGAGTGCCAGACACCTCACTGAACGCCTACATCCCGATGACTTTCGGCGTTAGCTGGGGGTTTCCCATAATTGCTAAAGCAGCACTGGCTGCGGTGGCTTTGCTTGCCATCGCGCTCATTGCGGCCGCGACCTGGCTTGTCAGGCGGTATCGCCGCCGGCGGCAAGCGAAGACGATCGGTCAATTGACGGAGGTTACAAATGCCCGCTAAGGATACCACTCCTGTATCACTGAAGAGCCTGATCGCAGAGCTGGACAATGAATTTGATGTGCTCTCAGGCCGGGAGGATCTTGTCCGTTGGGCCGTGACTGAAGACAATTGTCACTGGATCAATCCCACCTTTCTCAAACAGAAAACGGGGCTGATGATCGTGGGAGTGGGGAAGGTCCATGCGGTCCGTACCTCCGTCTTCGTGACTGACCGGGTTGTCGAGCAGCTTAGTGATCAGCGTCCTTCGCTGTTGCTCACGCATCACCAATTCAACTACTTCGAAGATGAACGAGGCCTTCAGCCCATCAGCGGGGAGCAGATCCAGAAACTGGCGAAGCAGGGGCATTCCCTCTATGTGTCCCATGCGCCTCTCGATACCCATCCGATCTATGGAAGCTCACTTGCGCTTGCTGAAGAGGTCGGCGTCAAGCAGACAGGGCGCTTCTACGACTATTTTGGTGCGCCGACAGCGGTGGTAGGAGAAGTGGGTGAACAGACTCTGCAGGACTTCGCGGAGCATGTGAGGAAATCTCTCCTGCGCCCGAAAATTGACGTCATGCAGGAGAGGCCGCACGTGCGCACGATTGCCGTGGTGGCGGGAGGCGGGGACCTGCCCGACGTTTTGCAGGAGGCGTATGACCTTGGCGCCGACACAATGCTGCTGGGGACCCTGGAGAACCGGTGGGGCATCCGTGGCGTGCAGATTGCTCATCAGGAGTTCCTCCAACTGAACAAGAAACTTAAGCTCAACTTGATCGGCGGTTCCCACTACAACACTGAGCGGCTGGCAATGGTAAAGGTGGTGAGACTGTTTGAGGGCATGGGGGTGCCGTGCGAGTTTTGTGAGGATGAGGAATTATTGAGGGCGCCGTAACAGGTTGCATCTTCGGGCCCAGCGTGCTATTTCTTCATCTGTGTTCATCTGTGTTGCCGAACGCCACGGTTGATCCGTTCCTCCGCACAATCTCGCTGATGCGGTCTTCGGCGCTCTTGCGTGCCTCTTCCAGCATTCCCGAAGATTCTGCCTGCGTCCTGGCTGTGGCCTGGAGATTCCGAACTCCCAACTCCCGGTCCGCTCTGGAAATGAGGTTCCACCAACCGCTTTCGTCTGCCGCGATCCTGTAGGAATCCATGGTGATGGAGAGGATCCTCGGAGGAGGCAGCGAGGCCCGGACGCGGAGGGGATTCTTCTCGATCTCGATCGTAAACGGCTCCTGGAGATCGAAACCCGCCTTGGCGGTGAAAGTCCCGATCAGG
>JAGDMJ010000060.1 GCA_017860555.1 Bacteroidota bacterium | reverse complement strand
CCACTGAATAGATGACAAAACAGTCCCAAATGACCATCGCAGGAAGGTAGCTCCTGGAGAGCCAGCCCAAAACAAAGGGAATCGCGCTACCCACGACCACGACGCCAAAGATGCCGGCGGCGACAGCCATTGCTTTCTCTGGTCCCCAGACTACAGCCAACGACCGCGATCCGGTTTTGCGGTCCCCCTCGACATCCAAAACGTCCGCGGCAATTTCTTCCCCGAGATCGACCAGGAACGTTATGACCGCCAGGTACCAGACAACCACTTCGAATGGGTTGCCCACAACTATGCCGCCGAACATAAACGTCATGCCCACTGAAAACGCAACGAACAGATTGCCCCATACTCCTGTTCGTTTGAATCGCCAGTTGTACAGGAAACCAACAATCCAGACCCCGAGTGTGACAGCAAATGCCAGGGGACTGATCAAGAAGCTGAAAAGAAACCCCAGGAGTGCCACCACCACGGAAAGGAGCATTACCTCTGATTTCGTGACCAGTCCGGATGGTAGCGGCCGGGAGGGCGCATTGATCCGATCTGTCTCAATATCGAAGTAGTCGTTGAGAATCAGTGCCGTGGCAGAGATGCAGAAGATGCTGAGAAACCCGTATATCGCCTGAGCGAGGGACGGTAAGCGACCGAGCGCAAGAAGCTCGCCCAGGAGGACGCATGTACCTGCCGCAAACGGAAGTTCAAAACGGAAGAGGCCAGACAGCGCAATGAGTTTGGATTTGGTCATTTGAGGCCGCCCTGACTCACCGCCGTCGAACACTGTAGCGGAAACATCCCTGCACATGGTCGTTCACCATGCCGGTCGCCTGCATGAAGGCGTAGCAGATCGTCGAGCCAGCAAACTTGAATCCCCTCCGCTTCAGGTCTTTGCTCATGGCATCGGATTCTGATGTCTTCGGAGGGATCTCCTGTAATGACCTCCACCGGTTGACTTTCTGCCTTCCACCAACGAATTGCCAGATGTACGTGTCGAACGAACCGAATTCCTTCTGAATGGACAGGAAGGCTTCTGCGTTCCGAATTGCCGCCTCGATCTTCATGCGATTCCGAACAATGCCATTGTTACTCAGCAATTGTTTGATCTTTTTCGTGCGGTAACGGACGATCTTCGTTGCATCGAAGTTATCGAACGCTTTGCGGTAATTGTCACGCTTCTTCAAAATCGTGATCCAGCTCAAGCCGGCCTGTGCACCTTCGAGGATCAGCATTTCGAACAACTTCCGGTCATCGTGTAGAGGCACGCCCCACTCTTGATCATGATACGAAATATACAGAGGATCGTCTGATGCCCAGAGACAACGCTGCTTCATGCTCACTCCTCAATCTGTACAATCACTTCTCTTTCTACTGCAATGTTCGGGTGTCTGTTCCATGGGCTTTCCCGCTTGTGGTGCTAATGCTTATTCCGAAAATCAACCAGAACACCCAGGTCAGGGTTGTAACAATGGCGATGGTCAGAGGAAACCAAAACGCGATAATTGCCAGGAGAGAATAGACGATGAATGCAACATATCCGTTCCTACGGTTCACAAGCATTTGCATACTTGATGGTTCATTCTTCTCTAAATGATTCTGAAGCACAGCTGAGCTCAACAACACCCACGCAACACCTTGAATTGCCAGAACCGCGTTATATAGAAATACCGCGGGAGCGGCGTGGTCGGTCAAGACAAAGTCGCCTATCAAAGCGGTAGGAAACGGAACAAAAACCACTGTCAGCAACAAGAAACCGTTTGCATACATAAAGGAAGTGGATGTCTTGTTCACCAGCTTCATAAAGGCATGATGGTTTACCCAGGTGATCAGGATAACGATGAAACTTAATACAAAGGCAAAAATGGAGGGAGCAATGTGCCTCAGTGCAAACCAAAAGCCGGCAGTGTCGTTGACAATTATAGATGATGGGAGCTTGATATCGATGATTAACAATGTCAATGCGATGGCAAATACCGCATCGCAAAAAGCTTCCAGTCTCAAGTTGACGTGTTCTTCTGCCATACGAGGTTGTGGTGCGTTTGCGGTCTGTATCGATGTCGTCGGTTCCATTTTGCCCCTGACATAGTGATTATAGGTAAGGTCAGACGTTGTTACTGTGTGCCACTTCTATTACCACGTTTCCTACCTTTTGCCCTGTTTCAACGTATCTGAAAGCATCGGCCACTTGTTCAAGCGGGTAGCACCTGTCAATAACCGGTTTGAATTTGCCGGCCTCCAGAAGCTGCTTGAAAAATATCACGTCCTTTTTGCTGATCTTCGGGAGCGGAAACAGGACTTTCTTCTTGCCAAAGAGCGGAGTAATGAGGGCCAAAAACGGATTTTGCGCCATATAGCCCAAATCGGTTGAAAGATATATGCCGCCGGGCTTCAATAACGGTTTGCACCTGGCGAACGAACTCTTTCCTACGGCGTCAAACACGACATCATATGTTTGATCGTCTACGGTGAAGTCTTGCATTTCATAATCAACGACCTTGTCAGCTCCCAGAGATCTCACGAGTGCCAGATTCTTCGTCCCGCAGACGGCGGTAACGTGTGCACCGAGATTCTTCACGATCTGCACTGCCGCTGAGCCGATGGCACCAGTAGCACCGTAGATCAGGACCGTGTTTCCTTCCTGAATATGGGCAGCGCGAATATCGCAAAGCGCGTAGTGCGATCCTTCAAGGCTTGCTGCAGCCTCTTCATACGTTGACCCTTCTGGCATTGTTGCCAGTGGAGCCTCTTCCGGGATGACCATATACTCTGCGTGAGCACCAAACGTGACATCGTTGAAGCCAAATACCCTGTCGGCAACGCGAAAACTCGTTACGCCCTTGCCGACCGCTTCGATTTGGCCGGCAAACTCGTTTCCAAGAACCGTGTTCTTTGGCTTGATGAGGCCACTGAACAATCGGACGATAGGTGGAGCGGCCCGCAAGAAACCGCAGTCCGTCCGGTTTACGGTTGCCGCATAGATCTTTACAAGTACCTCGCCGTCCCGGGGAGCGGGTTTTGCCACCTCTGCAAGGTGAAGAACGCCTGGTGGTCCGTACCTGGTGTACACAATTGCCTTCATTGGGGCCTCAATATGAGATGTTTGAAGAGACCAAAGATCCATCCTCACTTTTTAGCGCTGGAGAAGTTCAACCACCATGAATCGCGTTTGGCGGCTTTTGTCTCAGCGAGCGTCACTGCGCAATCCAATCGCAGCTCGGGCTGCAGCCAAACGCTCCCGATGGCCACAGTAAGGCCGAGCATACCTCTCAAAGTCAGATGCGGACAACTTCCCACCAATTGCCGGGACCCCGTCCCAAACCGACTGCGCTCTGGCCAATAGCTCGCACGACTCTTCTGGACACTCCGCGCAATTCTTGAGTCCCTTGCTCAGACAGCAGCGGCGCGCAGGGCACGCGACGCTTGTATGAAACACATCATTATCTGGACTGAGGCAGCCACCGCATGATATGTTCGCTGGCTCCACTGCAATGCCGTAGATCCTAGACCAAGCATCAGCAACTTCCTTTTGGTAAGCGGGTCCCTTTGAAGCTGCCAGATACGCTCCGCATCCGGAGCACATGACGCCGCAGGCTGACATGACTGCATCCATTGAGTTCCTCCTTGGACTGAATCTGAAGAGCGTTCCCTCGCCATTCGCCCGGTCAGTTCGCGCCGGGAAAGGACCTGTGAGCATGGAATACCTTCCACTCGCCATCCGCCAGAACAAAGACAATCGACTGGGCAAATCGCGTCTTAAGGGTTCTACCATCGGCGGTCATCCCTGAGGAAGCACCCTCGCCAGTGGCAAGCGCGACAGTCGGAGACAGCAACGTGATGCGTTGTTCGTCAAATCGATATTCGAGGCTTTGAAGTCCTTGAAATCCCAGCCGGGTGGACTCCAACGCCTCCTTACGAGTGAGGAGTAATCTCCCGTTCTGCACAAGGGAGCCCTGGTCGTTTTCCGCCACATAACTGAAGACCTTCTCTACGTTAAGGGATTCCGCCGCGGTCTGGATTTCGGCTAATCGAGCCAGGACTGCCTTACGGACCTCGGGCGGGGCGGGATCCCCGCTGAACTGGGCCCGTGATACATTCACAGTGGCCAAGATTCCAAGGACCGACGCAACACAGACTAGCATGGTTCTTGAGTTCATCTTCATGCGTTCCTTTCTCTCGCAGAGTCTTTGTCGATCGATAACGTGTACAATTGGTCCGAACAAACAACGGACGACAAGTTGAGGATCGACCTTTAGAGCTATAGATTTCACACGGAAAAGAATTTGTACGTTCCGAAGCCCAGGAGTTGGCACTCTGCTATCATCCCATTGCGAGTGCGGGTTCGCCTAACGTCTGGCGTCCACCCGCCGTGGGGCGTGCCGTCATTCACAA
Source organism: Bacteroidota bacterium (assembly GCA_017860555.1). GTDB lineage: Bacteria > Bacteroidota > Ignavibacteria > UBA10030 > UBA6906 > JAGDMJ01. The sequence continues at coordinate 7,033 of JAGDMJ010000060.1, read as the reverse complement.
TGAATGCGTTCTACGTTTCGCCCAATGACGCCGTTGCCCTTGGCGTCAAAAACGACCAATGCTCACACGCAAACAACAATATAGCGACGACAATAATCCATTTCAAAGGATGGAGCATCGTTGTTGTCCGTGTTATGTGCCGTTGTGCCCGAAGATGAGATCGAGATACTTCCTTATGATTGCGTCACTATTGTCAACTCGTGAGACGTTCACAAGGAATACCAACACAAACTTCCTCTCGGTTGAAAAGATTGCGACTGCCTCGGAGCCGATGAACAGTCCGAGATGACCATACGCCCCGTCATAGAAATCTCGATATTGGAACAGACCGAGTCCAAAGTGTTCGAGATACTTATCCTTCGGTTTCTTGGCTTTGGTGAATTGGGTCATCATAACATAGGATTGTTCAGTGATGATTCTTCGATTCATAACAGCATCAACAAACGCTAATACATCGGAAGCTGTTGCAGCCATTCCTCCTGATGCATAAGCGCAGGAACTCCACGCGGTGTTTTCTGGCTCGGTATAATGCCACCCGGGCAACGGTATCAGGTTCCTATCGTAGCCAGTGACCAACTCTGCGGGGATGGAATCCGAAGGCAAAAAATAGGTGTGGTTCAACGACAAAGGAAAAAATATCTCGTCGTGATAGAGAGATTGTAAGGATTTGCCGGTCGCACGCTCAGCAATGATTCCGAGAAGCACGTAATTCGAGTTTGAATATTGGTTATCGGTGCCAGGATTAAAGTCGAGATTCTCGTCGAATATCATGTCGAGCAACTCAGGCTCGGTCCATTTCATGGTGCTATTCGTCGCAGAAAGAAACATTACTCGCATCCCAAGTAGATCAGGAATGCCGCTCGAATGGTTCAGGAGCATCCTTAGTGTGATACGATGAGCCTGCCGATACTCGGGAAGCCAGTGGTCAATCGTCCTGTCCAGGGCGAGAACACCCCTTTCGAACAAGCGGAGTATTACTACGGCAGTATAGGTTTTCGTTAGGCTGCCAATCCGAATTACGCGGTCTGGAGTCATTAGAATGTGCCGATCAAGGTCGATTGTTCCGCTCGCTCCATTCCAAACACGACCATTAGGAGGTTGAAGTGACACCTGTACTCCGACCAGTTTGTGTTGGTTTACAGCTTGGTCCAGAATCTGTTGAAACTTCCATTGCTGTAATGAAAGGCTGTCCGTGGGTTCGGGTTGCCTCAATGGAATTGGAAACTGCTGAAGTGGTGTGCAGCTAAGGCGCGTCATACAGAGGATCAAGTAAAGTAGAATTCGTGTCATATTAGTAGTGGGACACAATGGCACATACCGTGTGCGGTGGCAACGCCGTGCCGCCGACCATCATCGAGTATTGACGGCGGCATGGAGCGAGCACCACTTATTGCGTCTGACTTCGTTTCAACTCAGCTTTCCAGAAAGAACGAGCGTCGATTGCCACCGCTGTTAGTCGAAGCGGCGTGATCAGGCAAGACCCGGGTTGTCCAGACGTTCAAATAAAGATTCTTCTTGCATTCCACACCTCTTGAATCGGTCTTCGAAGCTTCCTACAAATCAAAACTGGGAGATCGTTTTCATAAGGCATCGCATACTCTGACTGAATGATCCCGGCCTCTTGAACCTCCTCAAAATCCCGCATCATCTGATCTTTCGTCACACCGATCACGATTAGTGTCGCATCTTGTGTCAGGTGTTCCAGGCTCCAGTACCAGTAGCTGTTGTGCTGACTGATCGCGGGAGGAAGCCTGAACTCTCTCCCGAAATAGTCGATTGCGCCGGCTTCGCCGTAGTTCCGGCCGTAAATAAGACACTTCTGTTTCTGTGAATCGGGCAGTGACGCGTATACACCGGCAGTAACTTTGGCCATGTGTTCCCAGCCAAATCGATCTGCATAGTGCTGAGGCAAACTGGTCAACCGAAGCCCTTCATTGGACGACGGAGTCATCCCCAGTCCAGATTGGTACTTGATATACGATTCAACCGGGAGAATGTCGAGTGTCAGTGGCATCAACAAAATTCCCGAAGCAGTCAGGCAAATCACATAGGGAATCCGTATCCACCGGAAATATTTGCCTTTCAGTAACTGCTCAAGCTGTAAAGACCCAGCCGGAAGCAGAACTGTCATTGCTGATGCGAAATATTCCGGCTTGGAATGTATGTTGACAAGCAAGACGGCCAAGACGAACAGGACGGCAAACCCAATGATGCGGCCCTCTATTCGTGCAAGCAGAAACCAGAATCCTGCAAGCCATAAAGGCATTGCCAGTGGATTCATGAGCAATAACAACCCGGAGAAAAAGGTAACGGGATTTTGTGATGCATACTTCTCGGTCGAAGCGTTGCGTATGAACTCAAGATGGGCGAAGTCGTGAGAAATGTTCCAGAGAATGAAAGGTGCAAAGAGTATCACAGCAAGACATCCGGCGAGCCACGGAGTTCTTGATCGCAAAGCCGTGCGGTTCGAAGTGAGCAGGGCGCCCATGAAAAGTCCCGCACCAAGCCAGATCATACTGATTTTGTTCAACGCCCCCAGTCCGACAATGAGCCCGAGCCAATACCAGTACTTCGGTTGGTGGGTTTGAGAAAACCTTTGCATGACAAGGAATGCGAGTGACCAGAGAAGGATATCAAACGCGTTCATACTGAATATGCCAAAGAACGCAAGGAGGATTGGGGCAAACATCGATGCAAGGCAGGCGAGAATGAGTGCGTACCTCTCTCCTCCAAGACCTCTGGCAAGTGTACCGACCATGAATGTCGTCAGTCCGCTGCAAAGGGCAGGCAGAAATCGGATCGAAAATAGGGAATCCCCGAACACGAATGTCCACACTGAGAGGAGCCAAATCGACAAAGGAGGATGATCAACGTAGCCAATATCGAGATGATTCGCACAAGCTAAGTAGTAAAGCTCATCCCGGAAGATGCCAAAACCTCCCATCCCATTCACTATCAAATGAATAACCACCGTGAAAATGGATAAAGACCACAAAAGAGGATCCCTACTGCTCTGATTCATTTAACTTCCTTCCGAAGTTTCTGCCGGATCGAACGTGACTGGCTTCCACAACGCAATCTGAACCTCCAATTGTCATTTCTTATGCTGCTTCTGAATGAGTCCCTGCTCAACGGCTTTCGTAAGACCCCTGCTCGATGTAGTAGACCCATAATAGCAACAACATTCGGGGTTTGCGTTTTGACAATTTCCCCTATCACTCCACCAGCCAAACGAGGATAGAAGCCAGGCTGATTCGAGAGAATGTTCACACTTTCAAGTGTCACCGCCTGCTCTGGTTCTTCGGACCGAGCGGGTAGGCATTGACTATTGTGCATTGACCTGGCGGGCCAAGTCAATGGAACATGCATGCCACATTCGGTGTCACTTGAGCTCAAAGCCCATTGGCCGACGCTTTTGCTTCGGCGGTTTCATCAGTTTTCGAAGAGCATCACTACCCCTTCCTCAGTAAAGGCGTAAGGGGTTGCCCTGCGCAGACCGCCCCAACTTGAAATCACAAATCAGTCGACCTAATGCCTCACACCTCCACCACCACATTCCCTCTCTTCCTCCCGGTGTCAACGTACTGGTGCGCTTCTACGATCTGCGCGAGCAAATAGCGCCGATCAAGGACCGGCTTGAATCTCCCCTCCTCCGCCAGCTTCGCAAGGTAACGCAAATCCTCCGGACGCTCAGAGGCCGGACCGGCAATTACTTTGTTGCCGCTCGTCAATGACACAAAAGGCGCGAGAAGGAGATCCCGCAACCCTCCCAAAACCACAAGCAACCGCCCATGTTTTGCCAATGAACGCCTGCAACGCGAGTATGGAGCAGTGCCGACAGTATCGACAATCACATCATATGTCTCGCCATTCTGTGTGAAGTCCTCTGTCGTGTAGTCGACGACATGTGCTGCACCCAGAGATCGCACGAGCGCCACGTTCGCTGCGCTGCATACCCCCGTGACCTCCGCCCCGAAATGTCTGGCAAGCTGCACCGCCGCCGTACCGACCCCTCCCGATGCACCATTGATCAGTACCTTCTCCCCCTTTTGAAGCTTCCCCCGCCTGAAGAAATCCAACGCCGTCGTTCCACCAAATGATAAAGCAGCGGCTTCTTCAAAGGTCAGGTTGGGCGGCTTCAGCGCTATTGCACCGTCTTCCGGCATGCACTTGTATTCCGCGTAACCACCCATCGCAGCACCCGGGTAGGCGAACACCTCGTCGCCCACTTTGAACTTGCTTACCGCCTTGCCCACTGCCTCGATCTCGCCGGCAAGTTCCGTTCCCAGGATTGGCTGCCTTGGCTTCGTGACGCCGAAGAACAAGCGCGAGAAGAGCCTGAAACCGGCAGGCATAATGAGACTTCGCGCTCTCCAGTCACCGGTGGTTACCGTTGTCGCATGCGTCTTTATCAAGATCTCGTTGTCACGGGGAACGGGCTTCGCTACCTCCTTCAGGCGAAGAACCTCAGGAGGGCCGTATTTTTCGTACACGATTGCCTTCATTGGGACTTCTTAAGGACTTTGCCACAGGTGAACACAGATGTTGGATGGACACAGTTGATTCTTTGAGAGGGGATCTAACACCCTCACCTCATTCGGTTTTGTAGAGGCCTGTGCTCACATACCTCAGGCCCGAGTCTACAAGAATCGTCACAACCGTTGCGCCAGGCCCTAGCCTCGCCGCCACGTACAGTGCCGCCACGACGTTGGCCCCCGATGACGTGCCCGCAAACAGCGCTTCCTCCTTCGCCAGCCTTCTTGCCATTACCTGCGCATCTTTTGTCGAGACGCCCACGACTTCGTTGACGAGCTTGGGCTCCCAGAGCGGCGGTGTAAATCCGATCCCGATCCCCTCGATCTGATGACCACCGGGTGAGCCACCAGTCAAAACCGGCGACTCGGCCGGCTCAACAGCGACGGCATGGATCCTGGGATTGTGCGCCTGAAGTGCCTTTGTCACGCCATGAAGACAATGCGCGCTCCCCACGGACTTCACAAACGCATCGACCTTTCCTCCTGTCTGGTTCCAGATCTCCTCGCCAAGCGCGTAGTACCCCTTCTCCGCATCCCGGTTATTGATCTGGTCGCACCACCAATGATCCGGCTGCTGACTGAGCGTGCGGGCTTTCTCGATCATCGCCCGGATGAGCTTTTCGGTGATCTGCTTGTTCTCGCTCGGCACATCGGTCACCACCCCGCCAAAGGCATTCATCATCATGCGCTTTTCATCGCTGAAGGCGTCCGAGAAGACCGCATGAAACTTGTACCCCTTCGCCGCACAGACAAAGGCCAGCGAGACTCCCGTGGTCCCGCCCGTGTATTCGACGACTGTCCCTCCCGGCTTCAGCCGCCCGTCCGTCTCCGCCGCTTCCACTACCGCCTTCGCCATCCGGTCCTTCATGCTTCCGGTGGGATTGGCGAATTCGAGCTTGACGAACACGCGACCACTCCCACGCGGAACGATGTGGCAAAGCTGAACGAGCGGGGTGTTGCCAATTGCTTGCAAAACATTAGTTGCGATCATCGACGGCTCTTTCACGATTGCTGCGTCGCGAAAAGCGCACCCCGTTCGCCGACAGGTCCGATCTCACCACCTCAGGCGGAGTGACCGAGACTCCCGCCCTGCCGGCGGCGGGACGAGGCTCGTCTGAACGACGGCTCGGCCGAAGGCCGGAGCGGGCCTGTCTGCCGATCCCCTCCAAATACCCTCCCTCCCGCCAACCCCATATACTCTTTTTTCCCTGATTTCGTATACGGAAAATGCGGGAACCTCCCAGGAGGGCAAAAAAAAGGCGAAAATGGGAGAAATCAAGGGGTTCCAGGGTAGTCGCCCGGATCAGTGATGACCGTCGACCTGGATAGTACAATTACTCTCTGGTTCCCTGAGATCGAAGAGTTTGCTCATAGCCTTCGCTGTCGGGTCCAGTTTTGTCTCCGGTCATACGCAAGAAATTCCCATCGATGTCCTTGACAAGGAACTCACAGTGACCCCAGGGGAAATTCATAGGGGTCTCTGCAATAATGGCTCCGGCCTGTTGGTACTCCTCGTAAAGAGGCATCACATCTTTCATGAAAATCGAGATCCATGTGCCGGCCTGACCCTGCCCCCTTTCACACAGGAATACGGTCGCTGTTCCCCGCCCCACTGATGCAAAGAAAGGCCATCGCCATCGCTCTGTGAAACCGAGCTTCTGTACATAGTACGCGAGCGCGTCATCCAGATTGTTCACGCACAGAATTGGCACCGCGTGAGTGAATGCAGTGGTCATCCGGCTCTTCCTTCAACGGTCGTTACCGATGCACGGTTGCAACGGTGACCACGCTCCCATCAGCAGAAACTTTCTGCACCCGCGGCAACCATTCCCGCCTCTCGTCTGATGCCGTGTGCAGATACTCAAGCACGTACAGGTCGGTGCCCGAGACTGCAACTGCGGTCGGCGACCATGGACCTGATGCCCTCAGGATCGTTGTGATCTTCTTATCAGTCGTAATCTTGATGACGGCACCGCAACCCGCAGCAGCAACGTAGATTGTTCCATGCGCGTCGACGTCAAGGCCGCGTAAGTATGGTCCAAGCTCCGGCTCCGCGCCCGGCACAGATGCGCAGTCAGAAATCGTCACGTCGGCAACAACCGTGGTAACCTCGCCCTCAGAGGTGACGCGCGTAATGCTTTTGTCTTCTGCGTAGTACAACGAACCATCGGACGTTGCTACGATGCCGTTCAACCATCGGCGAGATTTACCCTCCGCACCGGGAGGGGGCGTCGCGGCAACGGTCGTCATTCCGGAAGGCGCAAGACGGAAGATCTGCAACTGTTCTTTCTCATCCAACCATGGATAGTACAAGCTCCCGTCACGCCCCACGGTTATAGGAAAATCGCTTGATACAAGAATCCGGGGATCGCCAGCATCCCTCGTCACAATTGCACCTCCCCGTGAGAAGCGAGGCAGTGTTACTGCTGCAAGCCTTGAGTCGATATCCGTCGTCATCCAGTGGAACGCCGGCGCAGAGAGTTTCGAGAGCTTCCCCT
>JAGDMJ010000059.1 GCA_017860555.1 Bacteroidota bacterium | reverse complement strand
AACCCCTCGGCGTGAGGCTCAGATGATTGAGCGGATCAGTCACAATGAGGACGCCGACGGCGCCATGTTCCCGTGCGATCCGGACCTTGGTGTCTACGTTGGAATAAGGGGTTGCTTCGCGGCCGTCGAACCGCGATGCGGAATCCTCCTCGAGAGGCTCGTGCCGCAGGAGGAGGACGACTTTTCCCCGGACATCAAGTCCTCCATAGTCGTCATAACCGTACTCGGGTGCCGTGATGCCGTAGCCTGCAAAAAGAAGCGGAGCCGTCACGGACGCATTGGCGGTCATTTCGAACGGCACGAAGTCGGTTTTCAATTCGAATGCGCGTTCGACTCCCTTCACCGCGAGCGCGAGTGTATTTTCCGGACCCAGGCCGACGATGTTGAGCGGCACCTTCTGGAAGTAGCTCCCCTTGCAGGGGGCGAGGTCGATCTTCCGGAATTCGCGGGCGATATACTCGGCGGCGCTGTCCAGCTGCGGACTGGGCGTGTTGCGTCCCATCATTGAATCGGAAGCGAGATAGGTAATATGCTCACGCATCACATCGGGTGAGATGGCACCGATGCCCCCACCGCCTCCTTCCGAGCGGAATGCGCCACAACCGGAAATCAACAGGGCCGCTACAAGAGACAAAAAGGCCATAAGAGACCCGACCAATACAGGATTCCTTTCCATGGGAAACAAAGGGGAGGAAAACGTCAGCGTCATTCCTTCGACGCGGGACCCCAGATTGATTTTCGCACGCTTTTTTCCTACGTTAAGGTACGAAAAGAAATCCATTCTTGCACCTGCTTTCCGTTCTCCCCCACGTCCAAAGGAAGGTTCGAAAAGGGATATCATGAGTATAAGTCAGCTTGCACGGTCGATCGCCGAATCGCCGACTCTGAGCCTGAACGAGCAGGCACGCTTGCTGCGCGAAAAAGGTGAGGCAGTCGTCCATCTCGGCGCCGGAGAGCCCAAGAACAGGGCTCCTATCAGCGCGATCCTGAGCTCGGCGGCGAAGCTCAACACGGGGGACATCAAATACACGCCCACGGACGGGATCCCTTCACTGAAAAAGGCGGTCATACGTTATACGGAAGAGAATTACGACCGCGTCGTGGCGCCTGAAAACGTCCTCATCTCCGGTGGAGCAAAACAGGCTCTCTTCAACCTTCTCTTTACCCTGGTAAATCCGCAGGACGAGGTTATCGTCCTTGCTCCGTACTGGGTTAGTTATCCCGAAATGATCAAAATGGTGTACGGCATTCCGGTGATCGTCACTCCCGAGGACGGCGGATTCTATCCGCGGATGAAGGAGATCGAGCAGGCCGTCAGCTCGTACACGAAGGCGATCATTGTCAACAGCCCGAACAATCCGTCCGGAGTCGTCTACCCTGAGAGCTTCATCGCGGAGATCGTGGAGTTCTGTGAGCGGAAAGGGATCTACCTGATCATGGACGATATTTACCACAAGCTTGTCTTTGAAGGCAAGGTAGCCCCTCCCGCATTCCGGTACACCACGAAAGACACGGAATCGACAAAAGTCATCTGCATCAACGGGATCTCCAAACTCTACGGCATGACCGGGTTCCGCATTGGTTGGGTTGTTGCCCCGCGGAATCTGATTGAGGTCATGATCAACGTACAGGCGCAGACCACGTCATGCACGTCCCTTATTCTCCAGGCTGCTGCTGAAGGCGCCCTGACGGGGCTCCAGAGTGTCGTTGAGTCACTCCGCATGACTCTGGAAAACAACCGGAACGTCATGATGCAGGAACTTTGTTCGTTTAACGGAATCAGAGTCACAAAACCTGACGGAACGTACTACTGCCTTCCCGATTTCCGCGCCTACAGCAACAACTCCGTGGAGCTCTCCCGGTTCCTCCTCAAGAAGGCCCTCGTTGTCACGGTACCTGGAAAGGAATTCGGGATGGAGGGGCATCTCCGGCTGAGCTATGCGACCACGGTGAAGGACGTCAAGCAGGGGCTCGAACGCATCAAGTGGGCGCTCGATCCATCATCACCTAATGAGATCTACATCGGCGAACGCAAATACGTGCGAGACTGGCTATGAACAATATTCTGGAAATCAAGACTCCCGCAGAGGCAGAAGCAACCGCGCTCAGGAGCGACTATGGCCTGGAAAACCATGGCCTCAGCAACCTGCATGTCGTGTATTGGAACCTCCCCACGGAGGCATTGTACGAGGAGGTCGCGTTTCGACGCGAAGCCCGGATCACGCGGCAGGGCCCCATCGCGGCCTACACCGGCAAACACACCGCGCGCTCGGCCAACGACAAGTTCGTCGTCCGTGAGGCCGCGACGCGCGACAAGATCTGGTGGGGTGAATATAACCGCCCGTTCAGCCCGGACAAGTTCAACGACCTCTTCATCCGCCTTCAGGGCTTTCTCCAAGGACGGGACCTGTTCGTACAGGATTGCTTTGCAGGTGCTGATCCGAACTACCGGATGCCGATCCGCATCGTCACCGAGCTCGCGTGGCACAGCCATTTTGCCCGGAACATGTTCATGCTTCCGAAGACCCTCGAGGAGTATCGCCGCCATGTGCCCGACTTCACCGTGATCTGTGCCCCTTCCTTCAAGGGAATCCCGCAAATCGATGGGACACCGGCCAATACGTTCATCGTCCTGAACTTCGAGGCGAAGCTGTGCATCATCGGCAACACGGCATATGCCGGGGAGATCAAGAAATCGATTTTCACGATCCTCAATTTTCTGCTGCCGTTGGATGGGGTGATGCCGATGCATTGCTCCGCAAACACCGGGAACGACGGAGACACCGCCATTTTCTTCGGGCTGTCCGGCACCGGCAAGACTACGCTCTCCGCCGATCCCCACCGGCAGTTGATCGGGGACGACGAGCATGGGTGGAGTGACGAAGGGATATTCAACTTTGAGGGAGGATGCTATGCAAAGGTCATCCAGCTCTCCCCCACCGCCGAACCTCAGATCTATGCCTGCACCAGGAAGTTTGGGACCATTCTCGAGAACGTTCCGTTTGATCGCGTGACCCGTCAGATCGACCTCGACGATGAGTCCATCACGGAGAACACGCGAGCCTCGTACCCCCTCGAGTTCATCGAGAATGCGGTTCCGGAAAAGATGGGCGGCCATCCGAAGAACATCATCCTCCTGACATGCGACGCGTCCGGCGTGATGCCGCCGATCGCGAAGCTGACTCCCGACCAGGCGTTGTATCAGTTCATATCAGGTTATACTTCGAAGATTGCCGGGACGGAAGTGGGGCTCGGAAAGGAACCGGAAATGACGTTCAGCACCTGCTTCGGTGCTCCGTTCATGGTGCATCATCCGTCCTTTTATGCGGACATTTTGAAGCGGAAGATCCTGAAATACGGAGTGCACTGCTGGCTGGTGAACACCGGGTGGATTGGCGGTCCGTATGGCATCGGGAAGCGTATCAGCATCAAGTACACGAGGGCCCTGCTGAACGCCGCGTTGAGCGGCAAGCTGCTCGACGTGCCGTTCTGCCCGGACCCGGTGTTTGGATTTGATGTGCCGCAGAGTTGTGAAGGAGTTCCGGCGGAGATCCTGAATCCAGCCGGCTCCTGGACCAACAAAGAGGCATACATGCAGAGATACAAGGATCTCGCAGGAAGATTCATTGAGAACTTCAAGAAGTTCGAGGAAGGTTGCCCGCCGGAAGTTCGGGCTGCGGGACCCCGCCGGTAAGAGGTCATCCAGCATGTGCACAAAGGCACAGAGGGAGAATCCAACGAGACTCTCTCTGTGCCTTTCGTGTTTGGCCTACTTGCGGCTTCCGCCGAAGATGGAGCCGAGCACACCGCGTATGATCTGCCGTCCGATCTGTGTTCCGGCAGCCCTCATGGCACTCTTGGCCATAGCTTCCACGATGGTCTCACGCTGCCTCCCCTGCGGCGCCTGCCGGCCGGGCGTTCCGAAGGGACCCGTAGGCTGCGTCGGAACCGGAGTTGGAGGCGTCTCCGCCATCTTCTTCGCAGCCCTCGCCTGGAGCATCTCGGACGCTGATTCCCTGTCCACCGACTGCTCGTAGTGCCCGTAAAGCAGCGAGCTGTTGATGAGCCGATTGCGCTCATCCGGCGTAATGGGACCGATCTGGCTGTGCGGGGGAACCACAAAGGCACGCTCCACCATGCCGGGCGTTCCCTTGATATCCAGCATCGACACCAGCGCCTCCCCGACGCCAAGCTCGCCGATCGTCTTCTCCACGTTCAGTTTCGGGTTTGAGCGGAACGTCTCTGCAGCCGCCCGCACCGCCTTCTGATCGCGCGGCGTGAAGGCGCGCAACGCATGCTGCACGCGGTTGCCAAGCTGGCCCAGGACGATGTCCGGGATGTCCAGAGGGTTCTGAGTGACAAAGTAGACGCCAACTCCTTTCGACCGAACCAGGCGGATCACCTGTTCGATCTTCTGAAGCAAGACCGAAGGAGCGTCGGAGAAGAGAAGATGCGCTTCATCAAAGAAGAAGACCAGTTTCGGCTTTTCCAGGTCTCCCACTTCCGGAAGGTGCTCGTACAGTTCAGAAAGCATCCAGAGCAGGAACGTGGCGTACAGCATGGGTGACTGCATCAACCTGTCGGCGGCCAGGATGTTGATGACCCCCATCCCTTTGGCATCCGTCTGAATGAGATCGTCCAGATCGAGTGCCGGCTCGCCGAAGAATTTCTTTGCTCCCTGCTCTTCCAGCGTAAGCAGCCCGCGCTGGATAGCACCAATGCTCGCGGCGGAAACATTTCCATACTCTGTCTTGAACATCGAGGCGTTCGTTCCCACGTAGTCCAGCATGGAACGAAGGTCCTTCAGGTCAAGAAGCAGAAGGCCATTATCGTCCGCGATCTTGAAAACGATGGTCAGCACCCCGGCCTGCGTTTCGTTCAGATTCAGCAGCCGGCTGAAGAGCAGGGGCCCCATCTCGGATATGGTCGCGCGGACAGGGTGTCCCTGTTCTCCGAAGAGGTCCCAGAAGGTCACCGGTGATCCGTGGAACGAATATTCGCCCAGTTTGAGCAGTTTGATCCTGTCGGCGATCTTTGGCTTCGCCTCCCCCGGCCGGCTAATCCCGGCAAGGTCTCCCTTCACATCCGCCATGAAACAAGGAACGCCGATCGCGCTGAAGCGTTCAGCGATCACCTGCAGGGTCACAGTTTTTCCGGTTCCGGTCGCCCCTGCAACCAGCCCATGGCGGTTCGCCATGCCGGGATGGAGAAAGATCTCCTGATCGCTCTTCGCGACCATGATAGCGTGATCAAGGTCAGACATGGGAGCATCCTGTCAGTTGATGAGAAGGGTTGGGGAAATATAGAAAGAGGGCTTGATAAATCCAAGTTGAGGGCCGGGGAAGCGTGAACTTCCTATGTCTCCGACACGGAATCCATGCCGATCACCACCCGAATACCGTCCGGGTCCTCCAGAGAAAACTCCAACCCCGTCGCAGGAGATACTTCCGGAGAAGCGTCGATCCCTGCAGCGCGGAGGTGAGCAACGAGCCGCTCGAAGGTCCCGCTTCCCGGAATGGCGATGGTAAATGACCGCAGGCCCGTGCTCGCCTCTGGCGGAGGGGGCGCTCCTGCACCTCCCCAGATATTGAGCCCGATGTGATGATGATATTCGCCTGCAGCGAGAAAAAGAGCCCCGGGATAGTTGGACTGCGTGATCCTGAAGCCCAGGAGATCACTGTAGAACCGCGCGCTTTGTTCCAGGTCGCTCACCTGGAGGTGGATATGCCCGATCACCGTCCGCGGCGCAATCGGGGCCGGCCCCACAGAAGGGCTTTCCTTCAGGAGGCGTTCCATGTCGAGCGGCTCGGTCACCATCTGAACTTTCCCTTCAACCCACTTCCACTGCTCACGCGGGACGTCGGCGTAGAGTTCGATCCCGTTCTTATCGGGATCCACGAGATAGAGTGCCTCGCTGACGCCGTGGTGAGAAGCACCGCGCAACGGGTATTCCTGACGATGGAGCAAATGCAGAGCCGTGCCCAGCGCTTCGTGACTTGGATAAAGGATGGCAACATGAAAGAGTCCCGTTGTTCCGGGCGGCCTCTGCCGGGCACCCGGCTTTTCATTCAGCACGAAGAGGGGACGATGGTCGAGCCCGGCAGATAAGGCGGCTTGATCTCCCTGTCGCGTGAGCAAATGAAAGCCGAGGACCTGTGCGTAGAAGGAAAGTGAACGGTCCAGGTCCCTCACACTCAGCGCAATGGCGCCGATGTGAACGCCGGCTGGGAGCGTAAATGAATCGGTCATCGATGGTTGCTTTCGAGAATTGGCTGTCAGTTTCACAGATTCTGAGCAAGACCGGTCCTCTACGGGGGAGTCCGGACCGCGACTGCTCCGAGACCTGCCGTGAAAACAGAATCACAAGCAGACCGGTTCCGCGGGAACGGCCGCACGCGTGGCGCCTCTCTTGAATTCCTCCCCAATTCTGCTAAGTTATTCTTCATGCTTTCCTCCCTTCGTTCCATCTGGATATGGTCAGCCATCGTCCTGCTGATTCTTGCCTGGGTCCCCCTCCTCGCGCTGATTCGTCTTTTCGACACCGATCCGGTCCGTTATCGCACGGGCCGATGGTTCAGGAGGCTCGGTGTTGCGATGACAAGGGTGAATCCGACATGGCACCTCGAAATCTCGGGTGAGCAGATCAGCAACCCGAGGAACCCCTACGTTGTTGTCAGCAATCACCAGTCGTTCGCCGACATCCCGCTCATTTCCCACCTTCCCTGGGAAATGAAGTGGGTTGCAAAGCTCGAGCTGTTCAAAGTACCCGCGGTCGGCTGGATGCTGAGATTGGCTGGCGACATTCCCCTCGATAGACAGGATCGGCGAAGCGGTGCGCGGATGCTCATGGCCGCGGGGAGGTACCTTTCTCAGCATTGCTCGGTGATCTTCTTTCCGGAAGGGACCCGTTCGACGGATGGACGAGTCATGCGGTTCACCGATGGTGCATTTGCGCTCGCTGTGAAAGCGCGGGTCCCGGTCCTCCCTGTCGTCGTGGAGGGATCCCGCAACTGTCTCCCCAAGCGGAGCTGGAAGTTCGGACCTTCACAGACGATACAGCTAAGGGTCCTTCCTCCCGTCGACACGGCGGGGATGAGGCCGGAGGACGTCCCGGAACTTCGGAACCGCGTGAGAGATCAAATCGTCAGACAGATTGCCGAGTGGCGCGGGGTGAACTGCGGGCTCGTGGATGCCCTCGCTGAGAAGGTGTAGTCAGACGATGTGCGAAATACTTCTCTTGCTGGTCATCACCAGATCGCACACAGGGGTTGGTGTCTGGAGGCTCATCAGCTTCGCATGTTCGGAGAAAGTCATGGAAAATCGGGTTCGGAGGTCTTTTCGGGGTTAGTAGCTAGAAGCAGAGGAGGGGCGCAACGGGGTCAGAAACCGAGCGGCCCGGACTTATTCCGGGCCGCCTCTTTCGCAGCTGCGATTGCCTGACTAATTTGCCTCGATATGAGGAGTGACCTTATCAAGCAGATTTCTCTTATGCACTGCGCCGATAACCTGTTCGACCACCTTTCCCCCTTTGAAGATCATGAGGGTAGGGATGCTCCGCACTCCGAATTTCATTGATATTTCAGGATTGGTGTCCACATCGACCTTCCCAACCTTCAGTCTTCCGGCGAAATCCTTGGCGATTTCCTCCACAACGGGGGCGATATGCTTGCACGGCCCGCACCAGACCGCCCAGAAGTCGAGCAGAACCGGCTTGTCCGAATCAATGACTTCCCTTTCAAAATTCGAGTCGGTGATCTCAATGAGTGCCATTCTGTCTCCTTATTTGCCGTTGTGTTGCCCCGTGAATTTTACGCTCTGTGCTCCCAGCATCCTGGTGACTTCCTGCACAAACTGGTCTGATGGGTCCACGCTAAACTTCTTCGATTGGAACATTCTCGTTGAAGAGGCGTCGCTCACCCGTATGAAACAAGGACAGTTACCCTTGTTGTGCTCCAGAAGATTCCGGAGCTGAATAATCGTGTTCTCATGAACATCCTGAACATTGATGGAGAGCATGATGCTCTTGGTGAACTTTTCACGAACCTTTTCCATCGGGTACACTTCGTTCAGGATGATCTTCAACGAATCGCCATTCACCTCTCCCTTGCCGATGACCATGACCATGGCATCGGGGACGAGCAGGTGCTGGTGTTTCGCGTAAGCATCAGAGAAGACGACACACTCCCCTTTGCCGCCGAAATCCTCGAGTGCAACGAACGCCATGGTATTGTTGCGCTTATCAATCTTCTTCTTCACGGAAGCTACAATTCCGCAGGCCCTCGCGGTACTGCCATGCTTGAAACCTGCCACATCACCCAGGTGAACGTTGGCGAATTCGTTGATTTCCTGTTCGAATTTCAAGAGTGGGTGCCCGGAAACGTAAAATCCGAGGACATTCTTCTCCCGTTGCAGCTTTTCGGACTCGGACCAGGGGGCACACTCGGTAAGAGCCGGATAGGCGATCGCATTCGACGTGGACGTATCCAATGAATCGAACAGCCCCCCCTGTCCGTTCATATTCTGTGACTGGGCAGTCACACCAAACGCCGCCGCCCGCTCGAGGTTTTCGAAGTGTTGTGCCCGATGCCCGGCAAATCCGTCGAAAGCACCGGCCTGGACGAGGCTCTCCAGGCATTTCTTGTTGACGATACGCAAGTCCAGACGGCGGCAGAAATCGAAGATGTTGACGAACTTCCCCTCGTCATCCCGTGCCTTAATGACCGACTCGACCGCTCCGGCACCGACATTTTTGATTGCGCAGAGGCCGAATCTGATATCTCCGCCGACCACCGTGAAATCGAAGCCGCTCAGGTTGACATCCGGCGGGAGCACCTTGATCCCCATCTTCCGGCAGTCGTCGATGAGTTTGACGATCCGGTCGGTGTTGCCGATTTCCGAAGAGAGCGTCGCCGCCATGAACTCGGCAGGATGGTGTGCCTTCAGGTAGGCGGTTTGATACGCCACGACCGAGTAGGCCACGCTGTGTGACTTGTTGAACCCGTAGGAGGCGAACTTTTCAAGCAGGTCGAAGATCTCCCCTGCCAACTTTTTTGTCGTCCCGAGTTTCATGCTCCCCTGGATGAATTCCTCGTTCAGAGTGGCCATGAGGATCTTGTCCTTCTTCCCCATGGCGCGCCGCATGAGATCGGCCTTTGCCAGCGAGAAGCCTGCGATCTCACTGGCAATCTTCATTACCTGTTCCTGATAAACGATTACGCCGTATGTTTCTTTGAGAATTGTTTCCAGCTTTGGGTGCAGGTACGTTACCTTGTCTGTCCCATGTTTCCGGGCAATGAAATCGCCGATCATCTCCATCGGGCCCGGGCGGTACAGAGCGTTCATCGCCACGAGGTCGCTGATGCAGGTCGGTTTCAGCTTCCGGAGCCAATCCTGCATCCCGGTGGATTCAAACTGGAACACGCCAACGGTATCGCCGCGGGTAAACAGGTCAAACGTACGTTTGTCGTCCTCGGGGATACTATCGAGAACGATCTCCGCCCCTGTTGTCTGCTTGACCTTGGCAAGGGCGTTTTCCATGACGGAGAGGGTTCTGAGGCCGAGGAAGTCCATCTTGAGCAAACCCGCCGTCTCAAGATCCTTCATGTTGTACTGCGTCATCACCTCGGTCTGCGGCGTCTTGTATAAGGGGACGTAGTCGCTGATGTTCCCGGGGGCGATCACAACCCCCGCTGCGTGCATCCCGGCATTGCGGTTCATCCCTTCAAGGACAAGCGCCGTATCAACCAGCGTCTTGATCTTTGGATCGTTGCTCTCATTGATCCACTTCAGTTCGGGGATAGATTTCAGGGCATCGGCCAGCGGGCGCACCTTGCCCAGCTCGACCGGAATCTGTTTCGTGATGGATTCGATCGTACTGAGGGGCAATCCCAGCACCCGCCCCACGTCTTTCAACACCGCCCGTGAGGAAAGCGTACCGAAGGTGATGATCTGCGATACCGAATCGCTGCCGTACTTTTCCCGGACATATTGAATCACCGTATCCCGTTTGGTATCCGAGAAATCCACGTCTATGTCGGGCATGCTGACCCGCTCGGGATTCAAAAAACGCTCAAACAGGAGGTCGTATTTCATCGGGTCGACATTCGTGATCCCCAGAGAGTACGACACAACGCTCCCTGCCGCGCTTCCACGGCCCGGTCCAACGGCGACCCCTTTGCTCCTCGCAGCCTGGATGAAATCCTGTACGATCAGGAAATAGCCCGCGTACCCCATTTGCTTGATGACGCCGATCTCGTAATCAAGGCGCCGCTCCAGATCCTGGTTCGCCTGAGGATACCGCTCCGCGAACCCGATCCTTACTAATTTTTCAAAGTAATCCTCCAGCGTCGCAACCCCCGCATTCTCCGGAATCGGGAAGCGGGGCATGTGGTTCCCCTTCAAATTCAACTTCAAATTGCACTTCTCAGCGACCTCCAACGTCGACGTGATGGCTTCCGGGTACTCTGCAAAGAGCGCGGTCATTTCCTTTGTCGACTTGAAGTAGGCCTGATCCGTCTGATAGCGGAGTTTCGTGTAATCCGGCACGTTGGTGCTGCTGGCATCGGGGATCAGGAGCATGATGTTGTGGGCTATCGCATGCTCATGCTTGAGGTAGTGTACGTCATTGGTACAGATGATCTTCAGGCCCAGGTCGCGTGCCAGCCGGGGGGCTTTCTGCCTGACGATCGCCTCGCGGTCTATTCCGTGATCCTGAATTTCGACGTAGAAATCATCGCCGAAGATCTCCTTATAGATCTCCGCCGACGCATAAGCTTCAGCGTCATTTCCGGACAACAAATATGCGGAAACAACACCGCTCATGCAGGCGGAAAGGGCGACAAGTCCCTCGCGATATTTCCGCAATACCTCGGTGTCAATCCGGGGTTTGTAATAATACCCTTCAATATGTCCAATGCTGCAGAGTTTGATGAGGTTCCGATAGCCCGTTTCATCCTTGGCCAGCAAAACGAGGTGATGATACACGGAGCGCCTGCCCCCAGCTTCCGTTCCCTGAGATGACTTCTCCAGGCGGCTGCCTTTGGTCACCACATAGGCTTCCATGCCGATGATCGGCTTGATCCCTGCTTTCACTGCCTTTTTGTAGAACTCGATCGCCCCGAACATCACGCCGTGGTCCGTCAAGGCGACTGCGGGCATCCCGTCTTCGACGGCGGCGTGGATCATGTCGTCAATGCGGCATGCGCCGTCGAGAAGGCTGTAGTGCGAATGATTGTGGAGATGAACGAATTGGGACATTATCGTGCTAAACCTGTATAGAGAAAAAGGTCATGCAATCTTGGAAAGCCGAAAACCAAAAGCAAGCGTTCCGCGGCATAAGTTATCAACAACTTTTGCCGCGTAAGCCATCGGCAACATGAGTCGATCTCAGTTGCCGATTGAGCAAATGTATTCTATCTCTCGTCGGGATCTGGCGAAGAGTGCAACTCCCTCCACCGATCTCTGAGAGAGTCCGGCTGTAACCTCACT
>JAGDMJ010000058.1 GCA_017860555.1 Bacteroidota bacterium | reverse complement strand
AATGTTTACCGGCCTCAAGGCCTATGCCCAGGAAAAGAACCTTCCTCTCGTCATAGGCGGGGGGAGCGCCCGAGATCATTCCAGGGCTGATCAGGCGTTGGGGTTCCTCTCCCGGCACATCTCGAACAACGAGGGAGTGGAGCTGCTCGTCTGGCTTGCCGATGGCGGCGGACACTGGGTGACGGTGACGGGGTTCGCGCGATCGGAAGGACGGGCATTTCTGTACGTCCATGACCCGGACGACAAGAAAACCGCGCAGGCAGTCTGGGAAATTTCCATCGACGACCGGGGAAAGAGCACGGGCGAATTCACGTCTCCGCGTTCTTGCAGCGCCGGTTGGGGCATTTCCGTCCGGATGAATCCCGCTTCCGCTGCAGTAGCCAAGTCCGATGTTCCCGCGCTCCCCTCCGCAGCCTGGCTGAAATCGGCCATGGAGACCGGCCTCCCGGAATCGAAACTGAGCGTGCTCGAGGCGACCGAAACTCAGTAGCGTTGAAGCGTTCGAGCCGTTCGACGCCGACCGATGCTCAGCGCTCAGAGCCCAACCCTGCAGGAGCTTGTATCCTCCTCTCCACTGTGCCTAAAGGCCGCTTCTTCTTTATTCTCTCCTCTCATTTTCTTATCTTTACCCATCACCTATCATCACCGAGGCAGCACTATGACCCCCGTTCGAGCTGCAACTATCTTGCTGGCCTTCACCCTTCTGGTGGGATGTCAGCCATCTCTTCGTACATTTCCTGGAGAACCGACTACGATGGAAAAGAAATCTCTGCCCTCCGGCCTTTCATACTTCGAAACCAAGGAAGGAACCGGCGAACAGGCGAAGTCCGGCCAGCAGGTCACAGTCCATTACACGGGATACCTGACCAACGGCAAGAAATTCGACAGTTCGGTCGACCGTAACCAGCCCTTCACCTTCGCTCTTGGCACAGGCCAGGTGATCAAGGGATGGGATGTGGGGGTAGAAGGCATGAAGGTGGGCGGGCAGCGCAAACTCATCATCCCGCCGGCCATGGGATACGGATCTCGAGGGTCTGGCGGCGTGATCCCGCCGAACGCGGAGCTGATCTTTGACATCGAGTTGCTGGGCGTGAAATAGCACATCATTCTCAGGAAACGACTTTCCCATCGAATAGGAGGCACACGTGCGTCTTCAACTTGTCGCAGTCTCTCTGGCGATTCCGATGTTGCTCTGGGGTGGCGATGATGGCATGTATGAGAAGATGTTCACAGGAAAGACAATGCGGGTGGACTACTATCACACCGGCACCAGGGGTGAGGAAACTCTCAGCCTGGATCAGGTCGTGGTGGAGGGAGACTGGCCCGGGAGCAGACGAAATCTTGTCGATACGCTGAACCTTGGCGAGTACATGATGCGGGTCTACGACCGCGAGACCAACGCGCTGATCTACTCGCGTGGTTTCTCGTCTATGTTCAATGAATGGCAGACCACGGATGAGGCATTGGCCGGGGTTCACCGGACATTCTCCGAGACGGTCCGTTTTCCCTTCCCGAAACGAAAGATCCAGCTTACGATCTCTCGTCGTGACAAGAAGATGGTCTTCCACGAGGTCTTTTCTGCTGCCATCGATGCGAATGATCCGACACAGGTCAATGCGGAGAAGCGGCCGCAGCCATACAAGGTTGCCACGGTCATGAAGAACGGAGATCCGGCGGAGAAGGTGGATATCGCGATCCTGGGGGACGGCTATACGAAAGCGGAGATGGAAAAATTCATGAAGGACGCGAAGCATTTCAACGATGTCATGTTTGGGACGCATCCGTTCAGCGACCGGAAGAAGGATTTCAATGTCTGGGCAGTGGAGGTGGAATCCGCGGAATCAGGCATCGACGTTCCGGATCGGAATGTCTGGAAAAACAATGCCCTGGGAACGATGTATAACACGTTCGGCTCGGCTCGTTATATTTTGACTACCGAGAACAAGACCCTTCGGGATGCGGCCGCGGCAGCGCCGTACGATTTTCTCTGCATCCTGGTGAATGACACCCGCTATGGGGGCGGAGGGATTTTCAATTTGTATGCTACAACATACACGCGAGAGGTTGTGAAAGGGCAGGAGTGGCAAATGGATTACGTGTATGTCCACGAATTCGGACATTCCTTCGCCGGGCTGGGGGATGAGTACTACAATTCCTCCACTGCATACAATGATTTTTATTCACCCGGTGTCGAGCCGTGGGAGCCGAATGTCACGGCGCTCGTGGACAAGAAGAATTTGAAATGGAAAGAATTCCAATCGCCCGGTGTCGATCTGCCGACGACATGGGAGAAAGCCCGTTACGACAGCATCGAAGCCCTCCGTGGAAAGCTGGATCGGCTGGCACCGGATTATTATGAAAAGCGAGAGCCGCTCTACCGTTCCGGCCTCTCCATCCTCGCGCAATCCGTCGCGGCGGGCAGGGTCGGAGCGTTTGAAGGCGCCGGTTACGCTTCGAAAGGTCTGTATCGTCCTTCCGTGGATTGCAGGATGTTCTCCCTCAGCCTGGTGGGATTTGATCCGGTATGCAGCGCCGCGATCAACCGCTCGATCGATTTCAATTGTCATTGAGGGTTGGCAGGGGCCGGTTTCGGTTGTGTTCACCTGGGGCAAAGACACTCAGCCGAAAAGACAGCCACACATGAACACAGATGGTACGAGGCGGATGAACATCTCCGTTCCGCATCCGCGTTCATCTGCGGAAAAGAGAAACGGGGAGCCGGATACCGGTTCCCCGTTTCGCGTTCGTGCGGATGGGCGTCATGCTGCCGGTTCAGTTCCCGGGCTCTGTTTCGATCTACGAGAGATAAACCACCAGGCCGCAAGAGCGATTGCGATGATGCCGACGATGTAGAGGATCATCTTCAGATCGAAGGTCTTCTGGCTCAGCTCGCTGACGGCTTTGTCCAGCGACGCGTATGCGGTCTTTCCGAGCATGCTCTCTCTGGTCAGCACATCTCTCCACTCTTTGTCGATCCTCTCCTTCCAGACCTCGTCAACGAAGACGTCTGCTTCCTGCTGTCCTTCTTTTGCGGCAGCCACGAAAGCCCTCATGCTGGCATCAAAGCTCGGCGCATCGACGAAGTGGTTCACGGCAACACCGCGGCCGGTGAATTCTTTCTCGATGGCGCCCCAGATGCTGGACTGCAGTTTTTCATTCCACAGGGCGAGTGCGGAATCGACCTGGGTGCGGTCCGTTGTGATCGCTGCGGCCGTCCTCGCGCCGTCCTTCGCCTTCTTGCCCGTTGCGGTGGCAGAGCGCTTCTCCGCTGCAGTCGCGACCTCCTGCAGCTTCTCGCTCAAGCCCTTCCAGCGGGTTTGGAATTGCTGCTGCTGATCGAGCAAGTTCGCGTAATCCTTTCCTTGAAGCTGCGTCGCCTCGAGGAAACGCACGTTGTCGCTCGCAACGTCGCGGATCCGTCTCAGGACGTTTGCGCGTTCCACGCTGCTGGCCACATTTTCCTTCTCGACCTCAGTCGCCTGCCGGAGGTTCCGATCGTACGGAAGAAAGAGTGAATCCAGCAGCGAGAACATGAGGCGGTCGTTGGCGTTCAGGTTGTTCGTCAGGCGGCGGACGGTTTCCCGGAGGGACGACTCGGAGCGCTTGCTTGATTGTAATTCTTCGAACAGCCGGGCGCGCTCACCCGCGAGCGTATCCAGCCGCATGGTGAGTTCCGAGACGGCCACCTGAAGTTCCGAGATCCGCACCCCTTGCGTCTGGATCATGGACGTGCGATCGTGGGCCAACTGATGCACTTGGCGCAGGCTAGTGATCTGTCCCTCGAAGCTCTCGGGATAGAGCGCCTTGTCCAGGAACTCGCGCTGGTCCTGGAAATCCTGCGCGAGTACATTGACCTGGCGGCCGAGGGAATCCAATTCCGCCGTGGTGCTCGCGGAGTCGATCATCATCCGCAGTGTGCTGTAGCGCTGCTGGAAAGACTGCTGAATATCGTAGTCGGATTGTTGTGCCGGGGACTGGCCCAGTGGTGCGAGAAGCGCGATCAGGAGGATCAGAGCGATGGCTATTCTCATTTTTTCTCCTCTTCGACGATTCCATCTGATGACAAGATTCTTCTGAACCCTTCTCCATCGAGCAGTTCGACCAAGGGAGGACGGAGATTGAGGGCCGGGTTTTGCATCCCGGTTTGCGAGATCTCGATCGTGCTCACCTCCTTCAGTTCCTGCTTTCCGGGTTTGAAAACGTAGACATGCTTGAACCTGGGACCGGTAAGAAAATAATACCCTTCCGTATTCCGCAAGATCCTGACCTTGCTCCCGCGCAAGGCGCTGGAGTCCTGAAACTCTTCCAATGCAATCGGTGAGATGCTGAAGGTCAGTGAGTAGCGTCCCTCGGAAACCATGTTGTCTGGGCCCACGGTGGAAACGCTTTCGACAGGCCATCCATAGTCGACATTTTCCAGAGTGAGGGACGAACATGAAAGCAGCATCACCGTGCAGAGGAAAGACAGCAGTGCAACCAACTTGTTCATATTTGTGCTTGCCTTCCTTTGTGAATAGTTGATCTCAAATTAGCAATAAAATACGAATAGAGCAACATTAACTTGTCTTTTCAACAATGTCGTCGAACGCACTGTTCCGAGTATAGCTCCTTCCTTGCTCGAGTCTCACTTGAAGACCGAGCTACACACCGTTCTTGTCCACGCCAGATTTCAAATTGGTATAGTCGCAAGAGATTGTCGTTTTTCGCTAACAGCAGCGAATAACTCCTCATCATCAACATCGGCGGATGAAAGTGATTCCACCGTGGCTATCAACCCCGACGATTCACGACGAGCTATAGATCGACGAGTATGGCGGGGGCGAGTCCGAAGGGAATCATAACCGGAGCCTCGACCGGCAACTGTTTCTCGACATGAGACGGGCTCGCGCCGACTTTGCTTCGGGAAGCGTAGTTCAGGCCGTTGTATCGAAAGGATACGTAACTGGACCGCAAAAACGACGCACCCACGCGGAAAAATCGAGAGTTGACTAATAATTTCCATTCCCGTATCTTCTCCTGTCCGCATCCTCTTCCCAATTTCTCCAAACCATCTCAAGCATATGCCCAAACCCGCAAAGCAGTCGGAGAAGAAGTGCATCCTTATCGTTGAGGATAGCGTCGACTTCTCAAATCTCCTCAAATTCATCGTGGAGGATGAAGGGTTCGATGGCATACAGTTCCCGGTGAATGACCCGGATATCATCAAGTGGGCGAAGGAACACAAACCAGCTGTGATTCTGGTGGATCTGGCGTTGCGCCGGAAAGCGGGCATGGAGTATATCGAAGATCTGAAAGCGGACCCGGAGACCAAAACGACTCCCATCATCATCATCACCGGCAGGGATCTGGCATTGAAAGAGATCGTGGATCTGCAGATGCGCGGGATCAAGTATTTGCGGAAGGGGAGGGTGGAATTGGACGAGATCAAAAACGAAATCCGGCTCTCGGCTGGATTGAAAGCCCGGATCCCGGCTGCCTCCCACAAGAAGTGAACTACCTCCGGCCATGAAAGCGTATTTCCCATCTCTCTACAGCGGCAAGTATTTCCCGCAGAAGTGTGCAGGCAAGGAAAGCCCGGGCGGTCAGAATGTCTCTCCCGTCGTTTCCTGGGGTGACGTTCCCAAGGGAACCGAATCGTTCGTGCTCACGCTTGTGGATCGCCATCCTTCGATGGAAGGGTGGATCTACTGGTACGTCATCAACATCCCGGCAACGGTGCGAGGGATTCAGGAGAGGGCTTCCAGCGTGCGTGAGAAGCTCCCACTTGGATCTCTGGAGATGCGGAACTCTTTTGGCGACCTGGGATACAGAGGGCCGATTGTGCCGGTCGGCCCGGAGCCGCACCCTCTCGAGCTCACGATCCACGCGCTTTCTGTTCCTGCTCTGCTGCTGGGACCGTACGCGAAGCCCGAAGAAAGAGATGCTGCTCTGGTAGGCAAGATAATCGAGACGGCCGTTGTCACGGCGCTTCTTACGGCGGGGGAATAACGACTCGGAAAGATCAGAAAAACAGACGTCTGATGTTTGTCTGCAGCCTGCCGACTTGTTGTCTTCAGGCCAACCTTTTGCGTCATTGAACAGAATCTGTTCAGGCTGCAGAAGCTTCTTCTGTCTCCTGGAGGATGGGCTTTCTTAGACAGAAATCAGACATCTGCCGTCAGATTTTTCTTCCACCGTCTCTTCTTCAAGTCCACCTTTCCGTCAATGAACATGATCCCCTCACGCGCTAGCAGCGCCTTCTGCCTCTTGTAGTTCGGGCTTCCTTCCGGGAAGGAGATCCTTCCCCGTGCGTTGATGACCCGGTGCCAGGGGACGGGAAGACCCTGGGGAAGGCTATGGAGAGCGTACCCGACAAAGCGGGCGCGCCTGAGAAGTCCCGCCAGTCGGGCGATGTCCCCGTAGGTGGATACGCGTCCCCGGGGAATCAGCCGAACGATCTCCCAGATATCTTCGTATCGAACGACATGCGGAGGAGAAGCGGATCTTCGCTTTTTCTTCTGACCTTCCATCTCACCGACTCATTTCGGGGCACGAGTGGCCTTGCATGCCAGCCTCTCCGCCTTCCGCGTTGTTTCTATTCCTCCGGCTTGAGAATAATCCCTTTGTTCCGATGGCCGTTGATCTTGGCAACGATCGGGCGTTCGAAGTGAAGGTGCCGTGTGAACGTCCGCAACTCTACCGCCTCCTGCGCGAGCAGCCAATCCCAATCGATGAAGCCAAGGCCGGTCAGGGAGTTCACCGTGAAATACCCGACGCGAAACGACGTGATGTTCTGGAAGAAATGCGATCCTTGCGAGGGCGTGACACTGAAGTCTTTGAACCCCGATTCGACAATGACGCATGCCCCGGAGATCTGGTCCCATGTCACCGGGATGCCGAGCCAGTGATCCAGAGTCCCCCAGCGTCCCACACCAATCAAAACGTACGGACGGCGTTCAGCGAGAAGTTTGCTGTTGATCGCGCTGACCTCCCGGGCCACCTCCAGGCTCTTGGAGCGGTCGTAACTATGAATGTCGACCACCACCAGGTCGTGAATATCCGTGACGGACCCATTTCCCAGAACCTGCTGGCTCTGGCAGATGAGCTGGCTCCGGTCCACATTGTCGACGTCCAGTTCCTCCACTTCGCGGCTCATCACAAGAGGCCGCATTTGCAGCATCGCGCATTCCTTCGGTTTGCCGGGCGGGACATTCATGTTCACGGCAAACTCGATCTCGACGGCCGTTCCCATTCCCCAGGTCCCCAGGTCCAGCATGAGATCCATGATCTCAGGAAGGGGAAAAACCTTGTGTTTCAGGATCGGCGCGAATGTCACGACCCGCCTGCCGCTCCGCGCGATACCGTCGTACACGGAATCATTCTCCGCTGAGTATGTTGAACCTACGAGGTACAGCGACTGATCCTGCTCCGACGCGGACAGAGGGAACCGCTGGACGAACTCGTCGGGCGATG
This sequence comes from Bacteroidota bacterium, assembly GCA_017860555.1. Taxonomy (GTDB): domain Bacteria; phylum Bacteroidota; class Ignavibacteria; order UBA10030; family UBA6906; genus JAGDMJ01. Next base: position 4,070 of record JAGDMJ010000058.1, on the reverse strand, counting down.
CTTCCGTTCCACGCAGAAGGCTATCCTGCAGATTCAGAGCGAAAAAATCCTGCTGGGCATTCTGGATGGTCTCCTTTGTGGAAAAAAACTGGAGAAGATGACGAGGGTATTTGGGGCAGAACCTTACTGTATTGCCTCCATCGACAACAGTCTTGCCCAGGCCAAGTGCAACGAAGACGATTCCGTCCGTGGGCTTCTGCGGCGGAACCGGATAGAAGTTGTATGACCTTGCCACGCCGGCGAAGTCAGGATAGAACCGCCCGTTGCGGGGGGAGCCCACCATGCGTTGCACGATCACCGCCATCTTCTCTTCCTCCAGGCGGTAGGAGGTTGCCTTCATGTAGTCCTGTGCCTTCCGGGCGAATGTTGATGCGTACACCAGCTTGATCGCACGGAGAAGCTCCTGAAGGCGCGTATCGGGATCCGGATTGTTATTTGCGATCATGTATGTCTGGTAGACGCCGGCAAAGGGCTGGTACTGGGAGTCTTCCAGAAGGCTGGAAGAACGCACGGCGAGCGGCTCCTGGATAACGTGGAGGAAATCCGAAAGTGTGGCGACAACATCGGGCGGGAAATAGGAAGCGTCGACGAACCGCTGGAGCAGTTCTTTGTCCTCCGGCGGATTGAGCGCGAAACCCTCCAGATGGTTCTGCTCGATGAATCGGTCGAATACGTCCGTGGCCAGGACCACCGCGGAGGGAACGGCAATTTCAACTCCGGGGAAACGGTTGCGCACGTGGTAGTTGTCGATCACGGTGTTGATGAACCCCAGCCCCCGTGCCTTGCCCCCCAGCGATCCTCCGCCGATACGGGCGAAGCTGTTGACCGGATCGAACGAGTCGGCGGAGAATTCCGTAATCACACCGCGCGTCCTGCTTTCCCGGTATTCGCGCAACGACTTGATCAACAGGTCCCGCAGATCCGCAATCGAGGCAAATTCCTCCACCTTGCGCGGCCTGAGGCTGTGGGCGAGCGCGAACTCCGTGCGCGCCTTCAGCCAGTTCGAGAAGTGGTTGTTGCCGCCATGGTACCGGATAGACTCATCGGGCACCACCTTCAACTGCTCCTCCAGTTCTCTCAGATTTGCCGCGCGTCCGACTTCCCGGTCATCGGGGGTGCGGAAGACGAAGTCGCCAAACCCAAGGTTGCCGAGTATGAAGTTCCGCAGTTCATGGAGCAGCCGCGGAGAACCTTTGAGGAGGAAGGAGGCGCCAATTTCGCGCGCCCGTGCGTCGAATTCGGGGTTGCTCGACTGCAGCAGGATGGGAATGTCCTGATGCTGCTTCCGCACATCACTCGCAAACTTCAATCCCCCTTCACGATCCTTTACACCGTTGCGGAGAAAGTTGATGTCGGAAATGATCCCGAGGATGAAGTCCTGGTACTTTTCAAAATACGCCCATGCTTCTTCGTACGTGGTGCAGAGCAGGATCTTTGGGCGTGCACGCATCCGCAGCAGCTTGTGCGTGACGTTGATCCCCTCGCTGATCAGGCGTTGAGACTGTTTCAGGATTTCGGTGTAAATGATGGGAAGATACGAGGAATAGAACTTCACGTTGTCTTCCAGCAGGATGATCGATTGGACTCCAACGGCGAAGGTGTCCCGGTCCACGTTCAGGCGGTCTTCGACATCCTTGATGATGGCGATCAGCAGCCGGAAATCCCCCTGCCAGATGAAGATCCGCTCGAAGACGGAAGTGTCGTAGTACGTCACGATCTCCTTCTTCTCGCGGTTGTCATACGCGAGAAGGACGACCGGGATCCTCAGTCCCGCTGCGCGGACCATCTGGGCGAACTTTACCGCGTGCATGTCCTCGATGTGAAGCGTGGTGATGATGAGGTCGAAGTTGTGTTCGGAGGACGCAAGCTCAAGTGCTTCGTTCCCGCCCGTGACATGGGTGATCTCGGGGGGATGGCTGAGATTGAGGTCGCGCGACTCCTCACGGATCAGTTCGTAGAGCTGGCCATCTTCTTCAAAGAGGTAGTTATCATAGAGGCTCGAGACCAGGAGGATATCCCGGACCTTGTAGGGCATCAGATTCTGGAAGGTCCTGATCCGGCCGGAATAGATGTTCTCGATCTCGTGGCGGTCGATTCTGTCCATGATTTGAAACGGTTGGGAGGGAGAAAAGTGCTTGTTTGAAGCTAAGAGAATCGGTCCTGAGGTGCAAGCATGCTTTCTGGCAGGCAGAAGCGGCGCGGTTTCCCGCGCCGCTTTGCTTAGGAATCAAACCAGGCCCTGGTCCATCATCGCATCGGCGACCTTCAGGAACCCGCCGATGTTGGCGCCGTTCACGTAGTTGCCCGGAGTGCCATACCTTTCGGCGGTCTGCAAGCAGGTCTGATGGATGTTCTTCATGATCTGATGGAGCCGCTGGTCGACCTCTTCCCTGGGCCAGGGAAGGCGCATGCTGTTCTGGCTCATTTCAAGGCCGGAAGTGGCGACTCCGCCGGCATTTGAAGCCTTCCCGGGGGAATAGAGGATCTTCGCCTCGATGAAACGTTTAGCTCCCTCAAGCGTCGTGGGCATGTTGGCTCCCTCGCAGACGCACTGGCAGCCATTCTTCAACAGCTCCTGCGCGTCTTCCTGGTTCAGCTCGTTCTGGGTGGCACAGGGGAGAGCGACATCAACCTTGATGTTCCAGGGGTGTTTTCCGGGATAGAATGGAACCTTAAATTTCGCCGCGAAATCAGCCACCTGGTCCCGTGCACTGGCACGCATCTCCAGCATATAGGCGATCCTCTCTTCGTTTAACCCTCCACTGTCGAACACGAAGCCGTCCGGTCCTGAAAGGGTGACCACCTTCGCGCCCAGTTGCGTGGCTTTGCGGGCTGCGCCCCATGCTACGTTGCCGAATCCTGAAACTGCGACCGTTTTCCCCGCGATGGACTGATTCCGTGTTTTGAGCATCTCTTCCGCGAAATAGACGACGCCATAACCCGTGGCTTCAGGCCTGATTAGCGAGCCTCCCCAATTCAACCCCTTGCCGGTGAGCACACCTGAGTATTCCTTGGTCAGGCGTTTGTACTGGCCAAAGAGAAAACCGATCTCCCTTGTTCCGACTCCGATATCTCCGGCAGGAACATCCACATCGGGGCCGATGTGGCGGTACAGCTCGGTCATGAAGCTCTGGCAGAAGCGCATCACCTCATGATCGCTCTTCCCTTTGGGATCGAAATCGGACCCCCCTTTGCCGCCGCCCATCGGAAGCGAAGTGAGGCTGTTCTTGAACACTTGTTCAAAAGCAAGGAACTTCAGAATGCCAAGCGTAACCGACGGGTGGAAGCGAAGTCCTCCTTTGTATGGCCCGATCGCGCTGTTCATCTGGATCCTGAAGCCGCGGTTGATGTGAAATTCACCTTGGTCGTCCATCCAGGGGACGCGGAACATGACAACACGCTCCGGTTCGACCATCCGCTCCAGAATTTTGGCCGAGCGGTATTCGGGGTGCCGCTGCAGAACGAGCTCCAGCGACTCTGCCACTTCCTGAACGGCCTGATGGAACTCCGGTTCACTCGGGTTTTTCCCCTTCACTTGAGCCATTAATGTCTGAACGTACTCGGACATGGTGACCTCTTTGATGAATGTAGGCTTTGGATAGAGATCTTCAATTGTCTCTTGCCCTCCGGCAGTAGCATGCAACATGCCAGAACGAATATGGTGGTACCCTGGCATAAAGGCGCTCTGATTCAGAAGAACCATCGAATGCTAAGTTTAAAGCCGAGTTCGGCTCGACCTTCCGAGCGTGCTCGAAGTGGAACGGCAGCAATGGCGATTTTCTTTCTCAAAAAGGGAAAGCCCATCCCACTTTTTGGAATGGGGCATTCGGATCGGAATGTGATGAAAACTGCAACGTCATGCGTAGAGGAATACAACAACATCCATTGTGGCGTTTAGTCTCTATAGCAAAGGGGATAGGCTGAAATACACCCGGCTATGTCCTAGCCATGTTGCATTTATCAACACAGGAAAATGTTTTCAAGATCGGCCCATGCATAGCCGACAAACCGGTCTTCCCTGCAAAGTCTTAAAATTCAACACATTGGAGGTGTGTCGTCAAAAACTACAC
>JAGDMJ010000057.1 GCA_017860555.1 Bacteroidota bacterium | reverse complement strand
ACCAGGGTTACGGCTCTTCCCTCGCGGGAGACCGCGATCCGTTCGGTTTGTATGTTGGCCATGGACTTTCGCTCACTCCGGCTGAAAAGGCCGGTTTCCCCCCATCAGGCAGGAGTATCTAGCAAATGTTATGCCACCCATGAAACGTCCACATACGGCAAAAGGGGCCACATTCCGGAGCCTGTTGACGGTTCCGGAGAGCCGCCGGGAATGCCATTTTGAAAATTGTGGAAAGTTACGGCAGGTTCATCCGAAGGTAAGGACCAGGTCAAGTATCTCCGGCCGGTTGCCCGTGCGAACGGGTGGACCCCAGGAGCCGACCCCCCCGGACACGAGGATATGCGTGTTCCCTTTTTTCTTGTATCCCTTGCTCACTTCGTAGATTGCCCCGGTGATATAGTTCAGCGGCCAGAGTTGACCGTGATGCGTGTGCCCGGAAAGCTGGAGATCGACGCCGCACCGCTCCGCTTCCTCAAGATGAAAGGGCTGATGATCCATGAGAATGACGGGACGAGTCATGTCGATTCCCGCAAGAAGATCCTTGACCGACTTTCGCGTGCCCCGGGCCATCTGCACAACGCTCCTGTCCTCTCGGCCGACCAACGTGACGCCGATGGGGAGAGCGTGCGCCTCGTCCCGCAACACGATCACACCGTGCTCCCTCAGGTACGCCACGGCTTCCTCCACCCCGCCGATATACTCATGATTGCCTGTAACCGCGAACGTTCCAAAGCGTGACCGGAGGGCCCGCAGCCGGTCACCAAGGTTCTCCTTAATGACCGGGGCGAGGTCTTCATCCACAATGTCACCCGGCAAGAGAATGATGTCCGGGTCGAGTGAGTTGATCTGTTCCACGATCCGGTCGAACCTGCCGCGCCCAATGACGGTGCCGAGATGAATATCCGAGGCCGCGGCAATTCTCAGCCTCCGGATCCCATCGACCTTTTTTGGAATGGTAAGAGCAATGGACCTGGTAACCGGCACGAGCGCGTTGAGATGGCCAATGGTCAGCACGATGACAACAGCCACGACAAGGGCAATGGCCGTGATTTCTTTGGTTTGCTCGTAGTCATCGGTGATGAATGCCGGGAAAAAAGGGAGAAAGTGATCGGCCAGCCGCAGAAGATCAAGGAGCAGTATTCCCAGAAGAAAGTAGAGCATCGCTGCCAGCCAGAAGGAGCCGAGCCACACGAGCGTTTCGCTGATGGGAGAAAGCCAGACTCGCTCAAGAAACCGGCCGCCGATGAAAGCCAGGGCCAGCACAAGAAAAAGGACAAGATACGCTGTCCGGAGAGGCGAATCCAGCGGCATTGCCTGCCAGCCGCGGATGAAGATGTAGTAGTTCAGGAGGCCATACACGCTGAAGAAGATGCCGAAGAAAAGAATGAAGGGGAGCGCTTTCATGCTGGCTTCGAACGCACCGGAGACGAGGTAGGTTCGGCGGATTTCCTTCCCAGAACCTCCGCAATGGGTCTCACCTGTGCGATCAACTGGCGGAAGTCATCCGGTGTGAGGGATTGATCCCCGTCGGAGAAGGCCTTCTCCGGATGAGGATGAACTTCCACGATCAGGCCGTCAGCCCCGGCGGCAATGGCGGCCCGGCTCATCGGAATAATCAGGTCGTGCCTCCCTGTTCCGTGGCTCGGATCGACGATGATAGGCAAATGGGAGAGTTGTTTGACGGCAGGGACAATATTCAGGTCGAGCGTATTGCGCGTGTATTCGACAAAGGTCCGGATCCCACGTTCGCACAGCACCACCCGCGAGTTGCCTCCCGCGAGGAGATATTCGGCGCTCATGAGGAATTCGTTGAGGGTGGCTGAGAAGTTCCGCTTCAGAAGAACGGGCTTGTCCAAGCTGGAAATCGACCGGAGGAGCTTTGTGTTGTGCATGTTTCGGGCACCGACCTGAAGCATGTCTGCATACTCAGCCACGATTTCCACATCGCTTGATTCCAGCACTTCGGTTACGATGCCCAGTCCGGTCCGTTCCCGCGCCGTCGCCAGCAGCTTGAGGCCATCTTCGCCGAGTCCCTGGAATGCATACGGGCTGGTCCGGGGCTTGAACGCCCCTCCCCGGAGGAGCGAGGCTCCGGCGGCTTTCACCACTTCGGCTGTTTCGAGTAGCTGTTCCTCACTTTCCACGGAACAGGGCCCGGCGATCACGACGATCTCCTCTCCGCCAATGCTCACGTCTCGTACTTTGACGATCGTGTTCTCTTGCTTGAATTCCCGGCTGGCGAGTTTGTACGGTTTCAGAATCGGTATGACATCGTCGACATGCGGGAGAAGCGAGAGTTGCTCTTTCTTGATGAACCTCTCGTCTCCGATGATACCGATGACCGTACGTTCCGTACCCTGGGAAACATGCGCCTTAAGGCCGAGTTCCTCAATCCGTTCGACCACGTGGCGTACGTCATCTCCGGTCGCCCCCGATTTCATGACGATGATCATGACTCACACTCAGGTTTTGGTGCCAACAAAAAAACCCGCCGGCTTGTTGGCGGGAAGGCAGGAAACCATCAAAAATTCAGCAGAAACCCATGCATTAGCATACACAACCTGGACGAAAAAGTCAATAGACTGTTGCAAAACTCAACAGTACGGGAATAGGTGGGGTGTTTTTTTGAGAGGCTTGTTTGCTTTGCGATTTTTTTTTGGTACAATAGCATGACAAAACTCCACCCGGTCACTGTGTCATCAGTGGCCACGCAGATTGCTCATCCGGCAGCACTTCTCAACACACGACACAACACGTTACTGTTCTCTCAATAAATCTCTCATCTTTAGAGGAGTCAGTATGACCCTGTTCAGACGATCTGTAGCGCTTCTCATCATGTTGTCGGTAGTCGCCCTCGTTTCATTCGGTGGAGGCTTCCAGTTGAATGAACATGGCGCTCGCAGCATGGCTCAGGGGGGCGCGTTCGCCGCTCGGGCTGTTGACGGGTCCGCGATCTTCTTTAATCCAGCCGGATTGAGCTTTCAGAAGGGCACGTCCTTCTATGTAGGAACAACTCTGATCGCCACGGCGGGAGAATACCTTTCCACTGGCGGTGTTACCACCGAACAAATCAAGGGGACCTTCTTCCCGTCAAATGCCTACATCACCCACACCATGGACAATGGCCTGGCATTTGGGATCGGGTTCTTTTCTCCGTACGGACTCGGTACTGAGTGGCCCAACCCCTGGGCAGGCGACACACTTGCAGTCCAGACCGAACTGAAGTCGTTTTACCTCAATCCAACGATCTCATACCGGATCAATGACCAATTCGCTATCGCTGTGGGTGCCAGTTATGTCTGGTCGGACGTCAGCATGAACTACCGTGTGGCAACCTACAACTCACTCCAACCCCTCACTCCGGGAAAGGGGACGGCCGAATTGACAGGAAAAGGTACCGCGGTCAATTGGAACGTGGGCGTGATGTACAAGCCTACTCCTCAACTCTGGATTGGCGCCTCCTATCGGCATCAAACCAAGGTTGATTACTCCGGCGACGTAACGTTCAAAGACATGGGTGTCTTCGAAAACCTGTTCGGCGTCGACTACTTCCCCGGCGGGTACGGCAAAACGTCCATTACCCTGCCGAGTAACGTGTTTGCCGGCATTGCCTACGACTTCACGCCTGACTGGACCGTAGAAGCAGATTACCAGTATATTGGATGGAGCAGTTATGACGAGCTGGCGCTCGACATTGCTACCGGCCCCACGATTCCGAATGCATTGCCGCCTCCTCTGGGAGGAAGAACTCCACAGCAGTCACCGCCGCCGAAAGAAAAGGAATGGACCAACGCCTTCATGCTTCGACTTGGCAGCGAATACAGACTCGACCCCCTGGCAATCAGGGTAGGGTTCATCTATGACAAAACTCCGCAGCCCCTCTCCAAAGTCGAGCCCATGCTGCCGGACGCCAACAGAGTCGAGTTCACCGTTGGCCTGGGCTTCAAAATCCTTCCGTTCCTGGGCGTGGATGTCGCCTATCAGATGATCCTGTTCGAGGACCGGACAGTAACCGCTCCCGACAACGGTTTCGAGGGAACCTATGATTCTTCCGCCAATCTCTTCGGCTTGAACCTCAGCTACACGATCTGATCTCCATTCGACGCTGTTTAGCACAAAGGGGCGCACCATGCGCCCCTTGCTGTTTTATGCGAATCGCCTGCAAACCCCGTCACGTGAAGAAGTCCTTGATCCCTGCAACCACCCGTGCTTGCTCCCCTTCAGTGATATCATTGAAGAACGGTAGCCTCACGAGCCTTTCGCTGAGATCCTCGGTGACCGGACAATCCCCCTGTTTCCCGCCAAAACGCCGACCCATTTCGGAGAGGTGCAACGGGAGGTAGTGAAACACCGCCATGATCCCCCTTTCCTTCAGGAAGCGGATCAAAGCTTGCCGCCGCTCAAGCGACGGGAGGAGCAGGTAGTACATGTGGTACGCTTGATCACACCATGCCGGGACGACAGGAAGGCGGACATGATGGCCTGGTGACCAATCGGCAAGGCACTTCTGGTAGTAATCCCAGATCCGCTTGCGCTTCCCCTGAATCTCCTCCCGGCGCTCAAGTTGCGCATAGAGAAACGCCGCGAGGATGTCCGAAGGAAGGTAGCTCGATCCCACGTCAACCCAGGTATATTTGTCCACCTGGCCGCGGAAGAAGCGGCTCCGGTTGGTTCCCTTCTCACGAATGATCTCCGCACGCTCCGTGAAACGCGGATCATTGATCACCAGAGCCCCGCCTTCCCCGCTGATGAAGTTCTTTGTTTCATGGAAGCTCTGCGTGGCCAGGGCGCCAAACGTGCCCAGAAATTGGCCGCGGTATTTCCCGAAGAGCCCGTGAGCGTTGTCTTCGACCACAGGAACCTGATGCCTTCGCGCAATTTCGAGGATCTCGCCCATCTCACACCCCACGCCCGCATAATGTACAACCACGATGGCCTTCGTCCGTGACGTGATCAGTGCTTCCAGCCGTTGCTCGTCAAGGTTGAGCGTGGAAGGTTTGACGTCGATGAAGACAGGCTGTGCGCCGCGCAACACGAAAGCATTAATCGTGCTGACGAACGTGAATGAAGGAACGATGACCTCATCGCCCGGTTGAATGCCGAGGAGAAGGGCACTCATTTCGAGCGCATGGGTGCAGGAGGTCGTCAACAGGATCTTTTCCACGCCCATGGCATTCTGAAGAAACTCATGCACCTTCCGAGTGAATGGACCGTCGCCGGATGCGTGCCCGCTTTTCACCGCCTCGTTCATGTAGGTGAACTCATTCCCAACGAGAGACGGTTTGTTGAAGGGGATATCTGCCATTTTCACGTGAAATCTTATGGGAGGAGTTTTTACATGTGTTCCCGCGCGCCGGTATCCTGGATAACATCGGGCTCGCCGTCCACATACACACGAACCCATTGGGCAAGCCGGCGGCCAAGGCGCCGACAGGCCTCCTGCTCGCGCTCAGCGCGCGGTTCGCCCGCAATGGCAGCGCCATAATGAAGCGTGAATTTGTCCGCGACGTAATCAGTGACGCCAAACACAAGGAAACCGAAATTCATGAGCACGCTCAGGATGGAAAGACAGGCAACCTCATTCCCCCCTGCCCACCCCCCCGAGGATGAAAACGCGCAGCCGATTTTGCCGTCGATCCGCCCCCAGTATTCCTCGACGAGATCGTCCCAGAATTTTTTCATTTTCCACGAAAGGATGCCGCAGTTGGTGGGCGTACCCACGGCGATGCCGTTGCACCAGAGCACATCTTCAGCGCGGGCATCCACGACCGAACGGATCCGCACTTCCATCCCTTCCACATGTTCCACCCCTTCGGCCACGAGCATCGCCATCTTCTCCGTATTTCCTGTGGCGCTGTCATAGAGGACCAGGATTCTACCCATGAAGATTCTCCTTTCAGGACCCGTTCATCAGCGGTGGAGTCTGTCTTTCCGGAAAATATCGAAATACCAATGAGGATACAACTTTTCGGGCACGCTCATCCTGTCGAGCCGATCCATCTCCTCGGCAGTCAGGGACCACTCTGTAGCACGGATGTTCTCCTGCAACTGTTCCATCGACCTCGCGCCAAATATCACGGAGGTGATGCCTGGTTTCTGCAGGAGGTAATTGAGCGCAGCCTGTGCGATGCTACCGCCATGGGCACGAGCGATCGTATCAAGTTCATCGACGATTGCATACCCCTTCTGTTCATCGAAGGGGAAGCGATCTTCAGGCTTCCTCAACCGGGTTCCCGTAGGCCACGGAGCATGGGCTCTGTACTTGCCGGTGAGAAAGCCCCCCGCCAGCGGTCCCCACGGGAGAATGCCAAGACCCTGATCGAGACACACAGGGACGAGCTCTGCTTCAATGTCGCGCGTCACGAGCGAATAGAGAGCTTGCAACGAGACAAACCGGTGCAGCCCGAGTTCCCGGGAAATCGCCATTGCCTTCATGAGCTGCCACCCGGTGAAATTCGAGCAACCAATGTAGCGTACTTTGCCCTGGCGGACGAGTGTGTCAAGCGCTTCAAGCGTCTCCTCAAGGGGAATGACAAAGTCAAACGAGTGGATCTGATACAGATCAAGATACTCTGTATTGAGCCGCTTCAAGCTGGCATCGCAGGCCTCCAGGAGGTGCAGCCTCGAACAACCGGTCTCGTTGGGCCCCGGCCCGGTCCGGAATCCCCCTTTGGTACCGATGATGGCCTCTTTCCTTCGGGTGCCCAGGGCCTGGCCCAGAATTCTCTCAGATTCACCATCAGAATAAATGTCCGCAGTATCGAAGAAGTTGATTCCCGCATCAAGCGAGGACCCCACCATCGCATCAGCTTCCTTCTGTCGAATGTCGCTCAGATGACGCCATCCCTTGTTGCCCACGAACATCATGGCGCCAAAACAGAGCTCAGATACCTGCAGGCCGCTTTGTCCAAGGAAACGAGTCTTCATCTCAATATGGTAAAAAGTGATGAGAACCTACACATGTAGTTCGGGCCTTGTGCAACGGGCGCGCTTGAAAAGCAGCTCGGGTGATAGCGCGCCGGGTGGTGCCGGGCATTCGGTTGGTTGGCGTGAAAGACCTGGTTGTGACACCGAATCGCAAACCTGCAAACCCGGACTATCAGATCATCCCGTCTGACCCACCGTACCGGCGGCTCCTCCCTGGTCCGCACCTTCGAGACGCCTCAGGCTTTCGATATACTCCAACTCCTCCCGACGCCTGTCGTACCCCAACGAATGAGTTCCCTGCTTTCGCCACCACTCGATCGTCTCTGCCATCCAATGCCGGTGTGGTGTAGAGCGGAATCCGAGATCCTTCTTGATACGATCCAGACTGAAGACCGCCGTCCTTCTTGTGTTGAACGGGAACACATCTCCGCGGGGATGCGAGCTGATCGCGTGCTTGTCAAACACTGGCTGCGGGACGTGGACGCATTTCACCGGGCGTCCCGTCAGTTCTCCCAGCAAGTTGAGATATTCATTCAACGAGCAGATCTCTTCTCCGGCAACATTGTACGCTTTCCCTTCAGAGGTCTGATGCTCCAGTAACGCCGCAAACGCAGCCGCGACGTCTTCAATATAAACTTGCTGGAATGCGCAATCCCCCGAGCCGGGGACGAGCAAAGGCTTCCCGTCCAGGACACGTTCGATCCAGAACCAATCACGGCGAGTCGGGTCGGCCGGGCCGGAGACGAATGTCGGGCGGAGCATGCTCACGGGAAATTGCACGTCGTGATGTGCATCCCAGAGCACCCGCTCACACGCACGCTTGTCGATCCCGTACTGCATGCCGAAGGGATTCCGGTCCCAGAATGTCATCATGGGAGCTTCATCCTGGTCTTCGGACACCGGGCATTGAATCCGGTCCGATACCATATAGACTGAGATCGTGCTGCAATGAATGAAGCGCCCCACCCGTCCACGGAAGAGCTCCACGGCGCTGCGCGATTCTTCAGGAAGGTACGCAATAAGGTCATACACTGCATCAAAGGTTCTTCCGCCGAGCACGCCTTTGAGTGCGTGGATGTTGGAGCGATCCACCGCCAGGGCTTCAAGATCGCCAGAAGGAACGGCCCCAGGACGGCGCCGGCCGCGAGTGACAATCGAAACTCGATGCCCACTCGCCAGCAAACGCCGGACCAGCGCCCCGCTGATGAAGCCCGTGCCGCCGAGGATGAGGATCTTCATTTGATCATCAGCATTTTCTTCACCAGTGCCGGCCCCCCGAACTCGATTCGATAGATAGCCGATGAGAAAATCTCGTTGCTGCCTCTCTAGTATTTTCCATATGTCTCCGCGACTTCCACCATCTTGAAGAGATTTGCGTGCGGCGTATCCCGTCCACACTGGTCACCGGTGGAAAGCACGTACCCGCCGCCGGCCGCGGCGTCGTCGATGGCGCGCTTGCACTTCTCCTCCACTTGCTCCGGCGTGGCATTCATCATGAAGTTGAATGTATTGATATTCCCCTTTATGCAGAGTTTGTTCCCGACCCGTCTTTTCGCCTCCTTCAGGTCCACATTCCCTCCGGGCGGTTCCTCCATCGGCTCCATGACATCCACGTCGGTTTCCTCCGCAACGATTTCCACCAGTTCCCACGACTTTCCGCAGATGTGGAGGTGCGACACAATGCCGGCGTCCTTGCAGATTCTGGACGCCCTCTTGATGAATGGAAGCTCATACATGCGGAAAATATCCGGCGAGCTCACGCTCAGGCTTGCGCTGGACGCGCCGAGCATGATCTCATCCGGCCTGGCCTTCACCATCGCGCGCGTATACGCAAGTGCCCACTCCATCCAGTGCTCATGGATCATCTCCATTAACTCGGGCTCATCCATGAAATCCACGAAGGTCTGCTCAAAACCTCCCTGGCGATGATGGAACCACCAATCCTGAAAGACCGGCACCATGCCAACATACACACCGTAATCCCCGATCAGGTGGCGGTCCCTGTACGCCTCCTCCCATTCCCAGGGCCCTTCTCCCATGAACGCCCGGAGGCGATCGTAGTCCCGGCGCAGGTCCTTGACCGGCTTCAGGTCACGCCACGGAGGCTCGTCGGCGAAGTAGATCTCTCGTTCCGTGAGCACTCCCTTCGGCGTTTCGCACACGCGCTCCACCACCTTCTGCTCGGGCCGTTCCGTTATGGTATCACGAAATTCCGGCGCTCCTTCGGGGCGGATCTCCTTCAACCCGCCGTAGATGTACCAGCCATCCATGCCAAAGTACTTCACGGCGTCGACGTAGGCCTCGGCATACGTCGCCGATGTCCAGCCGTTGTGCTCGCGTCCATCCAGAAAGAGATCATAGAACGGCCGGCCGGTCAGTTTTGCCGGGACCATCACCGAGATATCGGGACATGCCGGCACGTGGTCCGGTTTCTGCCGGTGAAACGCTTTCATCAATCGTTCTTTCCCGGTCATTGTTTTCCCCCGGGCATCTTGGGAAGTCTGTTCCACGACGCCAGCAGCTCCTTCGCACGGAAAAACGACTTCTTCGGACTGCAGTCCTCGCGCACAACGCCGCCGTTGACGATGAACGGCCTGAAGTCCGAGAAGTCGTACCAGTTGATCGCCTTTATCTGAGGCTTGCTGTACCAGAGGGTGTAGGCTTGCTCGAGCCAATCGGCCTGCAGTTCTTCGTCCCAGTGACGATGCCAGGCGTACGGCTCGTCGCCTCTCGCGTTCTGTGCCCCAGAAGGATTCGGAGCAACCAGGTTCGAACTGGCCCCGATCTCCGTGATATACACGGGCTTCCCGAACACGGACAAGCGCTCCACCAGCCGGGCAATATCCGAAAGATCACGTTGGGGGAAATAGATCTGGATGCCGACCACGTCGAACTCAACCCCCGCTTCGACCACGTCCTGCAGGTACTTGCGCACCGTGCGCAACGGGCGCGTCGCGTCCATCCGGGCCATCCTGCCGCGTGCGACGTATTCTCCCCACGGACAGCAGTTGTTCAGGATCCGCACGACGCGTGGATTGACCTCCTTCGTGGTGTCGCATGCAAGGCGGGTGATCTCCGTGATCTGCTCAGGCGTGTGATTGTGGATGTTGCCCCAATCATGATATTCATTCACCACTTCCCATTGCAGCACCCGGTCTCCATAGTGCGAGACGAGATCATGCGTGTGCTTCACGACGTATTTCTTTAGCTCATCGAACTTCTTCTGCTTCAGCCAATCGGGTGTTACTGTGGGATGGAACCAGAACAGCGGGCGTCCCTGCGGTGTGATGCCCTGCTCCTCCAACCAGGCCAGAATATCGTCCTTGATGCCCCAATTGTACCGCCCTTCCGTGGGCTCAAATAGCTCGTACCAGCTGTCCCAGACATAGTGCGTGATCGTTGCGAAGTTGAACAGCTCCGGGAACCTTTTCTGGAATTCTTCCGATTTTGCCCAGATCATTTGACGGGACTCGCAACCGAAGTAGACAGCGTCCTTCCTTTGTTTTTGCTGAATATCCGCCCGGGCCTTTTCGAGCTCGATCTTCTCCCCCGCCCAGAGGGATTGAAAGAGGGAGCGGTCTGCCATGTCGGCACATTTCTCTGCGTCTCCCTTCTTCCTCTCCGCATCAGACAGAAGTTCCTCCGAGAGTGCCGTCAGGTGCACGACCTCGGGCGAGAATCGTGTGCCCTCCTTTTCATATCGCGCACGGACTTCCCGATTGCGGGCGACACGCGATCGTGCGAACTCCAGATTCAGGTTGAAACTCGTGTCGCCTTCGTCGACGGAATAGAGCCTCCCTCCATTGTCTGCGGCCAGCCAGACGAAGCCGAAGCCGGGCACATACCACCGGGTGTTGACCGCGAACTTCTGCCCTACGGAATCCGGCACCACAATCCCGTCTCGTTCCACGGTGATAGCCGACTTGAACGGATCCACGTTCGCATCTGACGCATAGGCAAAGGTCATGTCCGGCATACCCTGCGGGGGATACGGACGAAACACAAGCCGGTCCGGCGTGCGGGCGAAGAGAGGGGCAAGGCGTGAATGAGCCATCAGCGCTCCGGCTCCAAGCGCTCCCGTCCTGAGGAACGACCTTCGGCTTTGCATTTCCATGGACATCCCGATCCTTTCTCGTCCTTGTCTCGGTTAGTGAATCGCCGGCTATCCTCGCTCCGGGCGGAGTGCTTTCCATCGATCCTGTAACTTCTTGAGACGGTCCCACACTGCCCGCTTTTCTCCCTTGGGGGTACGCAGAAAACCGCCGTTCGGTATCCACGAGAACGGATCAACGAAATCATACCAGTTCACCGCCTCGATCATCGGCTTGCTGTAGGCAAGCGTGTACAGCCCTTCCATCCAATCCGCCTGGAGCTCTTCATCCCACGGACGGTGCCAGATGTACGGCTCCTGGGTGATCATAAGCTTTCCCGAGTTGATCGATTCTTCCGACGGCCCGGACGAAGCTCCCACCTCGGTAAGCTGGATCGTCTTGCCGATCGATTCGAATTTCTCGATGAGGATGATCGTATCCGCCAGGTCCCGATACGGGAAGTACATCTGAATGCCCGTGATATCAAAATCCACACCTGCCTCCGCCAG
>JAGDMJ010000056.1 GCA_017860555.1 Bacteroidota bacterium | reverse complement strand
CTCCGCGCGAATTTCGAAAAGAAACTCTTCGAGAGGTAGGGATGCACATTGAAGTGGGGATGATCGTGCCGGGGAGGGCCGGAGGGATTTTCGTCACCGAGAGCGCTCTGGTGGCGGAGCTGCGCAAGAAGCCGGGTGTCACGGTCGGGGTCTTCGAATTCGGAAGCCGGGCGGAACACGAAAGCATCCTGGAGCGGATCACCGGCCGGGCGCGTGACTTCGTCGCCTATGATCGGCTTGTACGCCGCAATCGGCCTGATGTCGCGTACATCAACTCGTCGTACAACAAGCGGGCCATCTTGCGGGATCTTGGTTACGCGTTCATTTCCATGATGCGGAAGGTCCCGCTCGTGGTCAAGCTTCACGGGACCGATCTTCGGTTGATAGAGCGGAAACCGTTTTTCTGGATGTTCCTTACCAGGCTGATCTTCCGCTGGTCGGCGATGGTCGTGCTGCTCTCCACAGAGGAGATGCGGCAGTGGGAAGCCTCGGGTTTTCCCGCGAAGAAGCTTCGGATGCTCAAGAACGGATTGGCGCTCGGGCGCTTTCAGCAAAACCAGGTGCCAAAGCTGGACCCGCCGGGAATTCTCTTCATCGCGCGGTTCATCCTGGAGAAAGGGCTGCTGGATCTCTTGCGCGCCACACACATCGTTCTGGATTCGGGGAAGAGGGTGAAATTGTACTGCGTGGGTGACGGGCCGATCCGCCAGGAAGCGGAGGCCCTCGCGGCAGAGCTCCGCCTGGGCGAAGCCGTGGAATTCACCGGGCAGATCTCCGAAGAGCAGGCTACCCGGTATTACCTCGGATGCTCGATCCTTGTCCTTCCCACATATTTCCAGGAAGGATTGCCGATGACCCTGCTGCAGGGTGCCGCGGCGGGACTTCCCATTATCACCACAAAGGTCCGAGCGGCGGCGGACTATCTGAACGAGCCGGCACACTGTCTGTGGGTCGAGCCGCACAACCCGACCATGATCGCAGAGCACATCTGCACACTGCTGGATGGGCCTGCGCTTCAGCGGTCCATGAAAGAGAACAACCGTTGCCTCGCCAGGCTTTTCTCGGTAGAGGTTGTCGCCTGCGACTACTTGCGCCTCTTTCAGGAGGCGGCTGCAGCCCGGAACTGAGCGGGTGCTCTGCGAAGGCAATAAGCAGAAATGTCCACGGCCAGCTCGATGCTGGCCGTTCTGTTTGGGAGTGAAGCCTTGAGACAACGTCAATGGCTCACCGCCGTGCTGACCATCGACATGAACTCCGCCGGCGTGATGGTCCCGGTGTTCATCTGTGCGAAGGCATCCATCGCTTCCGGGTTACCCTGGATGGCCCCCAGGAGCTGCTGCATCTCGGGAGGGGGCGGTGCAAGCGTCGCCGACTGACAGGTAAATTGGTACATCGGCATGGCATGCTGATCACGGGCTTGCTGGTACTCACCCATCGCCTCATCAAACGATCGCTTTCCGGAAAAGAAGTCACCCAGCGCCGCCGTTACCCGTTCGGCATCCAGAAAGGCGTCGGAAATTCCCTGCGCTGTGATAGAGTCCTTGATATAGCCGGCATCTCCCACGAGGGCCCAGCCCGGTCCGTACGGTTTATTGAAATAGTTCGGCAGGGTAGCACCGGCGAATCGGGCCTCGCGTTTGGCTCCGCGCAGGCGGTCGGCGAACTCCGGTACGTCCATCAGCATCTTCATGAAATTCCCTTCCACATCGTCCTTGTTCGCCGCGAATTGCGCGTACGGCCAGCCTCCGATGATGAGCGTCAACCCTTCATGCGTCGGTGCCGCACCGAATCCCCGGTCGGGACGGATATGCAGCTCGGCCTGTTCACCGACGGGCAGGTTGCTCCAGTAACTGTAGTAGGCGGCACTGAGCGGCGCTACGTAGTTGTATCTCTCGGGGTGAACCGCCTCCGCGACCACCGAATGCCATCCATCGGCACCGATGACCACCTTGCCCCTGTCGATGACCGTCTTGCCGTCCTTCGAAGCGCCCTTGATCCCCACAACTCGTCCATCCTCGACAAGGAGCCCTTTCACGGTAAAGGCTTCGCGGATCTCGGCTCCCGCCTCGGCCGCCGCGTCGACAAGCAGCTTGTCGAGCACCGTGCGGCGGGGACAATAGGCCACCGGAAAGTCCTTTTTGCCTGGCGTTCCCGAAATGGTAATGGGCCCGAAGTCAAACGTGAACTTCTTGATCGGCGGACAGCCTGTGGCCACAAGCCGATCCAGGAGTCCCCAGCTGGCCAGCGCCGCGACGCCGCTCGGCTGCACGATGTGGGATGACAACGTGTCGCTGGGAAAAGTTGCCCGGTCGACCACAAGGACGCGGTACCCCTTGCGTGCCAGGAGCATAGCTGTCGGCGAGCCGGCGCATCGCGCCCCCACGATAATCGCATCATACACCTTCTCCATGTTACGTCCTCCCCTCTTATGATGGAAGTACTATTAAGGAATGAACCTCAGTTCGTTGGCGGCTGATGATACGTGTCTGACAGGCAGGGTAGTCTGGTTCCACCGGGAGTGCCCCGACTAGCAAAACAGCTCTGGCCGACCAAGGTTCCCGGACGGCAGGGCTGCCCTGCCGCGGGCGATTCGGCGCCTTCGTTTGATTCTTGCCGTCCCCTTGGATATCTTGAATCTGGATTCTATCCATCAATAGTCCTGCTACCAGCCTATGAAGCGCCTCATATTTGTTGTGTTTATCCTGGGCATCTGTCCCGCCACGCAAGTGTCAAAGGCGGACCTGCCCGCGCCTGGAAACAACAAAGTGGCCTACTACGTCTTCGACTCCGGCGGGCCCGACCATTATCCTCTCACAACTTTCACCGACCTGGCCAACATTGTAGTCATTTTCGAAGGGACGCTGTGGGAGCTAGCCGACTCGGCCCATTACAACTCGGGATGGATGAGAAACGTCAATTATCATTCCTACAGTGAGATCATCAGGGATATCCGGGTCTTGCAGGCAAGGGGTGTGAAAGTGTTGATGAATGTTGATGATGCCGCATCCTGGAGCACGGCCACGCCATTCACCACGCATGATGGGACGAAGCTGAGCGCGCAGCAGTTTGCCGCATTCGTAAGGGCGTGCGCGATCGATTCATTGCATCTCGATGGCATTTCCCTGGACATCGAGCACAAGGCAACAGCAAACGCCGACTACATCGGGTTATTGAAGGAGCTGGGCAAGTATTTTGGTCCGCTCTCCCCTGACAGCGCGTCGCAGATGTACATCGCCGCGATCTATTCAGGAGGATGGCCGGGTCCTGTCGTTGGGAAGTCCAAAGAGATCACGGCACACATGAATTTCGTCATGGACATGGCGTATTTCAACAGGAACTACGCGGCGCGGTTCAACCAGTGGGCCGATTCCATCGGGGCGTCGAAGGTGATGGTGGGTGTGCTCAACGACTACTACGATCTCGCGTACGCGATGCAGGCGGCAGCCTGGCAGCCTGCGAACCCTCCCAAGGCGGGGATGATGGTGTACGCGGCGAACAACCTGAAGTCGTACACCGACGGGGTGTTCGGCGCGCTGACGGGCATTCCGGTCACTGAGCCGATCCCACGAGAACTTGTGCTGCAGCAGAATTACCCCAACCCTTTCAATTCGAGAACCACCATCTGGTTTTCCATCCCGTACCCGACAGCAACAGGCGCACAGACTCCGAACGTGGTCGATGTGCGGCTCGCAGTGTTTGATCTCCTCGGACGCGAAGTGACATTGCTGGTTGACGACCGGAGGACGCCGGGGACGTATTTCGTCAATTTTGAGGGGAGCGGTTTGGCAACCGGTGTGTACATCTACCGTGTTACCGCGGGATCTTCGGCCCAGTCGCGGAAGATGCTGTTGATGCGATAAAGACCCTGCTGTGTCGCTCAGTCCATCGGCCCCGGACCTCGGTCGGCCGTCAGGGCGCGGGTGTGCTCGCCGTCAGCGCCTCCAGCTCCCCCAGCTTCTTCCGGCCATTGTCATTCCCCGGATCTATCTCCTCTGAGCGAGAGATGAAAGCGGATCGGCGCAGTCACGAAGAACCCGATGATCGCGATCTCTGACTGCACGCGGAGATATTTGTGTGCTCGCAGCATAATCATTGGCCGGGTTTCAGGAATCAGGCGTTGAGTCACCAATGGTACAACTCAGCGTGGGGCCCATCCCAGATAAAGCAACAGCTGGAAACCGCCTATCGGGATCTCCTGATTCGCAAGGACCCCCGTGGCAGAGGAGTACTGTGCCGCCATTCCGACCAACAATGCATCCGATGCCATCCAGTAGAATCCAGCGCTGCCCCATCCCCCGTATCCCCTTGCGTGCTCTTCCGGATAGTTACCAAAGTTGGGAATAGTCGTCTGCGTCGTTCCGAAGTAGACCCCTCCTCCTGCGGCGATATGCGGCTTGATCGCTCCTTCCGTCGCAAAGATCTTCCGCATCCCGATGTTCAGCTCGCTCGTGCCGCAGTAGTCTCCACGCAGCCCCTCCAGCCGAGGTACTGCCAGAGAGGTGGAGTTGAGCAGCTGGATCACAATTCTCACAGGCCAGCTTCTCATGCCAAAATCAAGGTCCAGCAATCCGAGACCGATCTGGTGCCGGGCAGGTGCCCACGCAGGTGCGAGCAACTTATAGCCCGCCACAAGGCTCAGATGGATTTCCCAGGCCGACACCACTTTGTCAGTGGAATCAGGGACAGTCTCGGGCTGTGCCGTGGCTTGTGTGCTCCATCCGCAAACCAGAATGAGCAGCAGCAACCAGCGCAGAGCATTTTTCATAGGCGAATGGCCTGACCCTCGGGGCTCGGCCTGCCGGGCGGCAGGAGCTCGCGCCGTCATCGCATAGCAAGCCGACTTGCGAATGAGGAGAATCTACACGAACACTACGGGAAAATCAATCTCTGAAAAGACAACGCCGGGCATTATCTCCGACACCCATGGCTTCCTTTGGCCAGAAGCCGTGCGGGCGCTGTGCAAAAGGTCTCCGGTAAAATGATTTCCGGCGCAACCTGTTCGGCGTCTCCTGTTACGTCAGGAACCCGCTGAAGCACAAGCTCGCACCCAACACTACATACGAAAATCAGATCGGCATCAGCACCGGCGCCTGGCTGCTGAACATCAACGGCATCAAACCGAACACGCTCCGCGATCTCGACGTCGCGCTCCAATTCCCCACGGGAGCGGACATGAGACTTTTCTTCCGGTACAGCGACATGATCTACAGGCTGGACATGCAAGCCATTGGAAGGATGCCGTGGGAGTGGTGAATCGGGATCATTGAAGTGTGACGGGCGAGATTGAAAAACTCGAAGGCGGCCACGTTTAGGCCGCCTTCGCTTTTTGTGTGCCTCACTCCGTTCAGCGAGAGCTGGGATGTGAACTCATCGTCTCATGACAACAGCCCGGAGATTGCTGCCCGGGCATGCAAAACCGGACGTTACTTCGTGCACACCTTTATGTTACCTCGCAGAAGCGGATAGTCAGGCCCTCCCCAATCGGGTGGTATCGATGCGAGGAATTGAGCTGCATCCTTGGCCCACCAAGTATCAAACGTACCCTCCCATCCCGGAACTTCATCTGTGGTTAGCCATGGATTTGATACCCTGTCCGGTGTGGACTTCACGCCTTCTCCATTATCTGTCACCACAAAGATCTGTTTCCACCCGAGGTGCGTACCCCAGTACTCCTCGAACAGCGGACCTTCGATGTCGACATAGAACATGACAACGTTTCCATAGAACTTTGCCCCTTTGATGGCACCACCAAATTCGTCCTGAACTTTTTTGTCTGCATCCAGGTATGCCATCCTGGAATGCCCCTTCACAAAATCATCCTTCATTTTGATCAAGGAGAATTCAAACGTAATGAATGGGCACCAGGAAGTCGAAATAGTCCCATTCCCCGTAACGACCGTATTGGCCGTCCCCGCCTTCGCTAGACTCGTCGGTGCGCTCGCTTGCGTAGATGGCTGGTCACTCGGCGCCACGATGGGGGCCGAGTTGTCGGAGCACCCCACCAGCACAAACGCCAGACTCCCCGTGAGTAGGAGAGCAAGTCGGAATTCTTTCATGGCTGCGACCTTTCAATCAATGGATGTCATCATCACGGTAGATCATTTGCATTCGATTTCGGCTTTGGTTGTATTGACGATCACTTCACCATTGGCATTGATCGTCAGGTGATTGAAATTGCTTACGATAAGGTCGTTGCCCGGGGCTGCGGCCACCAAATGGGTGCGCTGTACAAAGGTAATCGTCTGGCCGATTTTCACGTTGACTTCCCGTTGGGTGTGCCCCACAGCATGGTAGGCAACGCCATTCGCGCTTGTGCCAGTCATCCCTTCGGGGTTATAGTGTATGTGAGCATGGAAACCGCTGTTTCCGTCAGTCACAGAATGGAACGCATAGTGCATCTCTCCAGACAGGCTTACGACATCGCCCGTGCACGGGACCGTGAGTGGCCCCATAGTCCAGGGGATGGTTATGTTGTAATTGAAGACATCTGCCTTTCCCAGGGGGATTGGCGTTTCTGCGCTACCCGGTAAGGTCTGCACGGGGTTGACCTCGTCCACGCATCCCACCAGCACAAACGCAAAAGCCACCAGTGCCACGATGCAGGTGATGGTTCTCATGACATTCTCCTTGATGATGTTGTCTGATGTGGGGAGTTGTGGCCTATCACTTGGGTCTATGCTTCCCGTCCGTAGGCTCCCGTGCCAGTGGCGCCTTCGCCCGGTACTCCGACGGCGTGATGCCAAATTTCTCCCGAAAAGCTTTCGCGAAATGTGAACTGCTCTTGAACCCTACCGAGGTCGCGATAAACGCGATCGGCAACGGCTGCGATAACAGTGCGCACGCATCCTCCAGCCGCTTCCCCAGGATGTAATCGTGGGTCGATTGCCCCGTGAGCACGCGGAGCTTCCGGTTCAAATGCATCCGGCTCATACCGAGACTCGCCGCGGCGTCCTCTGTCGTGAAATCAGGATTCGATTGCTGGTGTGCGACGATGTCACGGAACTGATCCAGAAACTCCCTATCTCTCGTAGAAAACGAGGGCTTCATAGGCCTGGGATGCAGAAGACGATTCAGGGCTTCAAAGACAGGATTGCGAGCCATGGTCGATCCCTTCAAGAGGTGCGACGCAAGATACAATGGTCTCTCGCCCCTTTTCGCTTGCTCCTGTAACCATTTCCATCGCCGGTGTAACAATTGGCTTGAGTTGCAGGAGCCCTTGAGATTCTTACGCCATCGATAGAATCGAGCGGCCGTGCAGCGTATATTGACAAAGCCGGTGACGGTCTGTATATTCGCGCAGGCGTATACGATATCATCGCCTGGCCACAGCGCCGCGACTGCTTCTGCCCGTGTCATTGATCGCCCATTCCGGATCTCCTCTCTGGGGCATGTCATGGACAAAAGGATTCACAGCTTCCTTCCCCTCATCGGATGCATGATTGTCTTCTCCGGCCTCTCAGGATTCCTCCATCAGTCCTGCACTGCATATCCTCAGGACACAAACGCGATTTCCCTTGATGTGCAGGAGGTTCAGCTTTCCATCCGCCAGCCCAGCATCAAAGTGACCCTCGAGAGAGTGTGGTCACTCACATCCACGAGACAGATCCTTCGCCGGGCCGATGGCATGCTGTGGATGATCACGCCCAGTGGCCTGTTCAGGTTCGATGGATACGAGGTCCGCCAGTTTCATGATCCGTGGAGTGAACCGGAAGCGCGACTCTCGAGCTGGCTCGCCTGCGCGGTCGAGGACGAGTTCAACACACTCTGGGCGGGATCACAATTCGGATTCAAACGGTTTGACGATATCACGGGCACATTCGAGACCTTTCATCACGATCCGACCTCGTCGTCAACGATCAGTCACAATGCCGTCTCCTCCGTATGTTCCGATCGCATGGGGCATATCTGGGTTGGCACACCCCGCGGCCTGAACAAGTTCGACATTGCTCCCCGGACGGTCACGCGTTTCCACCATGACCCGAACGACGAGAACAGCGTGGCGTGCGACACGATCCTGCACGTCATCGCTGGAACCAACGGCGTGATCTGGGCGGGCACTGCCGACGGACTATCGAGGTATGACCCTTCGACTGGAAAATTCTCCAACTATACCAGCACGTCGCCATTGCCATTTCGGCTTCCCGCCAGGGCAGTGAGAAAGCTCTACCTGGCCCGAGACCGTGTCCTGTGGATTGCCACAGACGCAGGACTCTCGAAATTCGACTTCACGCGGGGAAGAAGCGACCTCTTCGTCCCTCATCCCTGGAATCCCGTGGCGTCGCCCGAAGCGGGGATTGCAGGCATGGCCGAGGACGCTCTCGGTCATCTGTGGATCGGGACGGGTTCGCGGGGGCTGGTACGTCTGGACCAGGCGAAGGGCCGGTTTTCAAACCCCCTGGATTCCGATGCCACCGGAGGGGCCGTTGTCCGTGGGTCAGGACAACCATTCAGGGCCGTGCAGCCGATGCGCACCGTGCGCACCATGCTGCTTGATGAAAGCAGACCCGCGAAGCTCCCGGGGGAACCGGAGGTCCTCTGGATCGGTGACGATTCCGCAATCTGGAGGGTGACCGTCGCAAGGCCATACTTTTCTCGTGTGGCACCGGACGTTGGAGGCCTGCTGACGGAAGCCAGAATTCTCCTCGCCCCTTCCGGCAGGCGAAACGAGGCCTGGCTGCGGGGACAGAAGGGGACCTTCTCGCGACTGGATCTCCAATCACTTGGCCTGCAAACCTTCAAACCACGGTCGGACAGGCTCCAGCAGACATATTTGCTCACTTTTTCCTTCAGGGACGACAGTACGCTCGTCCTGGCCCTTGCGAACGAGCTCTACACGCTTGACCGTGAGAGACGGACTCTCGTGAAGATCCCGGGAGCCCTTGTGAGCAGTCCTGTGTTGACAGGCCGGGACGGAACGGTGTGGTTTGCCACGCCTGATGCGACGCATACATTTCCGATTCTTGCGCAATGGGATCCGACCAGTGGACGTATCACAACTTACCCGCGTTCGCGCCTTGCCGGGGAACCAGCAGCCGGTGGGACCGTCGTGACCCTGCTTGAGGACCGGGACGGCGAGATATGGTGCGGCACGTTCGGAGCAGGGCTCTTCCGGTTCAAGCCCGAAAGTGGGGTGTATCAGGTTTACGCTGCATCTTCAGGGAACAAGGGAGCTCTGAAAACAAACGTTGTGCGCGCTCTCCTTCAGGATTCCGCCGGCGTACTCTGGGTTGGCACAGACTCGGGACTGCACCGCTACCTTCCCGGGGAGGACGCCTTTGAAAGCTTTACCACTACCGGCAAGGATGAACAGGATCACGGCCACTTCATTCGCGGGATGGCCTTTGATCGTGACCAGAATATCTGGCTGGCGCACTCGAAGGGGATTAGCCGGTTTGATCGAACGCTCCTGCAATTCAGAGACTTCACGGAGATTGATGGGCTGGACAGGGTTCAGTATGTCTCGCTTGCGTACAATGCCGGGCAGGGAATCATGTACGCAAGCGACATCGTGGGAAACCTGGTAGCATTCACGCCGGCAGAGCTTCCAACCTCGGCAGCCCCTGCGAGGGTCATTCTCACGGACTTCCGCATCTTTGAGAACCCGGCCTCCCTTCCCGACCTGGTCCATCGGATCAGGGAAGTTGAACTTCACCACGAACAGAACTTCTTCTCCTTCCGGTTTTCCGCGCTGGAGTTTGTACGACCTGAGAAAATCGACTACGCTTACAGAATGGTGGGGTTCGACCATGATTGGGTCCAGGCAGGGCCCCGCGCATACGCCGGCTATACCAACCTCGATCCCGGAAGGTACACGTTCCAGGTGAAAGCGACGGACGCGAATGGAGTGTGGGGCGACAGCATCCTGTCCCTTGCCGTCATCATCCATCCACCATGGTGGCAAACTCCCTGGGCGTATCTGCTTTTTGCTCTTGCAGGAGCGTCGGTCTTGTACGGAACGTGGCGCTACGACCGGAAGCGGGTCCAGTTGCGGCATCGCCTCGAAATGAAGGACTTTGAAACGCGTCAGCTGTTGGAAGTGGATCACCTGAAAACGGAGTTCTTCGCGAACGTTTCCCATGAGTTCCGCACGCCGCTCACACTCATCCTAGCTCCGGTTGAGAAACTGATCGCCCAATTCACCAACCCGAAAACACAGGAAGACCTCGGCACGATTCAACGGAATGCGCGCCGGCTCCTCCACCTGGTGAATGAGCTCCTGGACCTCTCCAAACTGGATGCCGGCCGGCTGCCGCTTCAGGTGTGTGCCACCGATATCGTGCAGGAACTCAGCAGGATCGTGCATTCTTTTTCCTCCCTGGCCGACCGCAAGGGGATTTCTCTCCTCTATGAGCCTCATGTTGATACACTGGTCGTCTACGTCGACCGGGACAAGCTCGAAAAGATCATCACCAACCTCCTGTCGAATGCGTTCAAGTTCACGGAAGCCGGAGGCGAGGTCGTCGTATCCGTGTCGCGCCGGGATGAAGCCGGTCGTCCGCAACAGAGGAAGGACGAACCACCGGCGGGCTGGGCCGAGATTACTGTGGCAGACACCGGAATCGGGATCCCGAAAGACAAGCTTGAAAAGGTCTTCGACCGCTTCTATCAGGTGGACAATGCGCTCGTGCACTCTCAGCGCGGGACCGGGTTGGGCCTCCACCTCGCAAAGGAACTCACCGAGCTCCACCGAGGATACATTCAGATTGCAAGCACAGAAGGTAAGGGCACCACATTCGCGGTTGGGCTTCCCCTTGGCAGGGAAAGGTTCTCCGATAATGAAATCGTGGATTCGGTGCCCGGTGGTATCGATGCGGGGGACGAGAGCCGCGAGATATTCTCCGAATCGACAGCGACAGATGAGCGAAACGAACAGACGGTGACGACTGGCTTGTCCCCCGGCTCTCCTTCCGCGCCGCTCGTCCTGATCATCGAAGACGATCGTGAAGTGCGCCGGTATGTTCGGGAGTACCTGGAGAATGACTACCGTATCCTTGAGGCCGCCGACGGGGTCGAAGGGCTGGATTCGGCCGTGGCCTCATCACCCGAATTGGTCATATCCGACATCATGATGCCCCGGATGGATGGCGTTGAACTGTGCAAGCGCCTGAAGAATAACCTTGCAACAAGCCACATTCCGGTCATCCTCCTTACCGCCCGGGCAGCAGGAGAAGATAAGCTGGAAGGTCTGGAATCGGGAGCCGACGATTACATCATCAAACCATTTGAAGCAAAAGAGCTGAAGGTGCGAGCGCATAATCTCATCGAGTCCAGGCGCAGGCTCCGGGAAAAATACCAGAAGAATTTCGGATGCCAGCCCAGCGACCTCGCTATCAGCTCGGTTGATGAACGCTTCCTCACGATGCTGATGGAATCCGTGGAAAAACACCTTGCGGATCCCGCATGCGACACCGAGACACTGGCCGAGGATCTCTGCATGAGCAGGATGCAGTTGAACAGAAAGCTCAACGCGCTCACCGGGCATTCGACTCACGAGTTCCTTCGTACCCAGCGTCTGAACCGCGCCGCCCGGCTCCTGCAACACCATGTCGGCAACGTCTCGGAGGTGGCCTATGAAGTTGGCTTTTCCAGCCCCTCGCACTTCGCGAAGGCATTCAAGGAACAGTTCGGCCTGTCTCCTTCAGAGTACATGACTCAGAGATCCGAAGCT
>JAGDMJ010000055.1 GCA_017860555.1 Bacteroidota bacterium | reverse complement strand
TATGCGCGCATCGGTCGTGATGAAGGCCAGCATGGTGGCCATATTGGGCGCGATCATGCCGGAGCCTTTGGCCATTCCTCCGATCACCACGTCGACGCCGCCCAGGGTCACCGCCACCGCAACCTCTTTCACGAAGGTGTCCGTGGTCAGGATCGACTCCGCAGCGTCGGCATGTCCTTCGCGCGAAACCAGCGGGGCCGCCGCCGTGATACCCGAGATGATGTTCTCCATGGGCAGGGTTTGACCGATGACGCCGGTGGATGAAACGTAGACCTCGTCCCGGGGAACACCGAGCGCCAATGCCGTCGAGGCCACCATCTGCCAGGCATCCTGCAGGCCGCGCTCGCCGGTGCAGGCGTTGGCGTTGCCGCTATTGACCACGATCGCGCGGGCCCGGGGGCTTTTTTCCATTTGCATGCGGTCCACCACCAGCGGAGCCGCGACAACTTTGTTCTTGGTGAAGACTCCGGCCACGACGGCCGGGTGGTCTGAGACGACGATTGCAAGATCCTTTTTCTTTTTCTTGATGCCGGCGTGGATCCCGGCCGCGCGGAACCCTTGCGCTGCCGTGACCCCTCCTTCGATGTCCTTAACCATTCAACCCTTTCTCCTCCGGTAGACCGAAGAGAATGTTCATGTTCTGAATCGCCTGTCCGGCCGCCCCCTTGACCAGGTTGTCAATGGCGGACAGGATGACAAGCTGGCCGGTCCGTTCCTGCACGTACAGGCCAATATCGCAGTAGTTTGTGCCGGTCACTCCCCGCAGCTCCGGTATCGTGCGCAGGACGCGCACGAAGGGGGCATCGGCGTAGTACGACTCGTACAATGCGAGCACGTCCTCGGTGGAGATCTTCTGCGTGAGCTGCGCGTGGATTGTGCTGTAGATCCCGCGGGTCAGCGGGACGAGATGAGGAATAAAGGAAAGTGACACGTCCTTGCCGCACGCTCCACTCAGGACCGACTGGATCTCCGGGATATGCTGATGGTTCCCGACCTTGTAGGCGCGGATGTTCTCGTTGAGTTCGGTAAAGCTCATTTCCACGCTCGAGCTTCGTCCGGCGCCCGAGACGCCCGAAAGGGCATTTATCACGATCCCCTTCTCCTCCACCGTCCCGCGTACAAGAGCCGGGAGGAGCCCGAGGATCGCGCTGGTCGGGTAGCAGCCCGGATTAGCCACAAGGCGGGCGGTCTTCAACCCCCCCTTGTTCAACTCGGGCAGCCCGTAGACGGCTTCCGGCAACAGCGCGGTGGCCGTATGCTGGTGCTTATAATAGAGCTGATAGGTTTCGGCAGACTGCAGCCGGAAATCCCCGCCCAGGTCGATGACATGCTTCACGTTCCCCACGAGCAACGGGACCACCTTCATCCCTTCCCCCGAGGGAAGCGAGATGAACGCCACGTCCAGCCCGGCAAAGCGGGAGGAGTCGAACTGCTCATACGCAAGCGACGTTCGGCCGGCAAGCGACGGATAGAGCGCATCCACCCGCTGCCCTGCCGACGACGCCGCGGTCACGACTTCGATGGACACATCAGCGCGCGGCAGAAGCAGACGCATCAGTTCCGCTCCGCTGTAGCCCGACGCACCGACAATACCCGCACGGATCACATCCTCCTCCCCAGACGATATGGATAACGTTTCCACTTGCATAAATATACATTATTGTGTATTATTATGCAAGAACTTTTTTGCGTAATCCATTCTCTCGGACTGCCGGAGAACCAAACGTCATGAACCTGAGCGAGCGCGAAGCTGCCGTCCTCTTTCACACCTACAAGCGCCTCCCCCTCGAGATCGAATGGGCCGAAGGCATGTATCTGATCGCGCGCGACGGCACGCGCTATCTGGACATGTTCGCCGGTCTCGCCGTCAACGCCCTCGGCTATGCGCATCCCGCGGTCGTGAAGGCGATCGCCGATCAGGCCGCTCGCTTCACGCATCTTTCGAACTACTTCCTGCAGGAGACGCAGATCAGGCTGGCCGAGCTGATCACGCAGCACGGGGGATACGAGCGAATGTTCCTCGCCAACAGCGGCACGGAAGCGATCGAGGGAACGATCAAGCTGGTGCGCCGGTGGGGCTCAACCCGGGGGAAGTCGGAGATCGTCTCGATATCGAACGCGTTCCACGGCCGTACGATGGGTGCGCTCTCGCTGATGGACCGTCCCCGCTACAAGGAAGGTTTTGGGCCGTTCCTGGAAGGCTTCCGCGTTGCGGAGTTCAATGATCCGGAATCCTTACGCGCAAGTATTGCGCCACAGACCGCCACCGTCGTCCTGGAGTTCGTACAGGGAGAAGGGGGCATTCGTCCGGTGAGCTCGTCTTTCGTGCAGACGATGGTTGATCTGCACAAGAAGTATGGCTTCCTCCTCGTTGCCGACGAGATCCAGTCGGGCATCGGGCGCACAGGGAAGTTCTTCGCGTTCCAGCATTACGAGGGGGTGCATCCTGACATCGTGGTGGTGGCAAAGCCGATCGGCGGCGGGCTCCCGCTCGGCGGCATCCTTGCGCATCCCGATGTCGCCAACGTGCTTGAGCCGGGCATGCATGGGACGACCTTCGGCGGGAACCCCGTGGCCTGCGCCGCCGGTATCGCGGTCATCGAAGAGATCATCGGGAAGAACCTGATGCTGCACGCTTCGAAGATGGGAGGGCTCATGAAGAAGGAGTTCGAGAGGCTCCGCTCCGCATTCCCAGCCATCATCAAAGAAGTGCGCGTGATGGGATTGATGGCAGGCATCGAGCTGAACCAGGAGGCCGATCCGCTCGTCGCGGCAATGCGTGAAAAGCACCACATCCTGATCAACGGCACGGATCGCACCGTGCTCCGGCTCCTGCCCCCGATGATCGTGACTCCTGACCAGGTAAGCACCACCGTGACCGCGCTGGAAGATGTGCTGGAAGGGGTAAAAGGGTAGGGAACTGCTCCCCCCCCTCCCCCCCCACCCCCGGCTCCCTTCTCTCCGGGGGGGAGGGGGGGTTGAGTTTTCCAGTTTTTGATAAATCGCCGCATTTTCCAACATAGCAATCGCATCAAGAAGCCCATTCCCTGCAATCTGAGCCTCTTTTTACGCTCCCTCCTCCTCCCCCGGGCTGGCACATCAGTTGTTACCTCTATAGAAAACTATCATTTTCGGATATTTCCATATAAGGGTGCCCATGTTCCCCATTGTAGAAAAGAGTGTTCTGGCACCAACGATCACGAAGTTCGTCATCAAGGCCCCCTTCATCGCTCGAAAACGGAAGGCGGGCAATTTCGTCATGATCCGGGTGGATGCCACGGGCGAGCGTATCCCCTTGACCATTGCCGATAGCGATCCCGCAGCGGGCACCATCACGCTGATCGTGCAGTCGATCGGCAAGACCACAAAACTCCTTGCGATGAAGAACGCGGGCGAGGGCATCCAGGATGTTGTAGGTCCCCTCGGCAATCCCACGCCCATCGAGAACCACGGAACCGTTGCGTGCATCGGGGGAGGGGTTGGAACCGCGGAGCTCTACCCCATCGCCTGCGCGCTGAAAGCGGCCGGGAACAGCGTCCATACAATCATCGGCGCACGGACGAAAGAGCTGGTCATCCTCGAAGAGGAAATGCGCCAATGTTCCCACGCCGTCTATGTGACGACCGATGACGGCAGCTATGCGCGAAAGGGCTTCGTCACCGATCAGCTCACCGACCTTCTCAAGGGCACCGAACCCATCCATGCGGTCTACGCCATCGGTCCCCTTCCCATGATGAAGGCGGTCAGCAACGTAACGCGCCCTTTCAACGTGCACACCTACGTGAGCCTCAACACAATCATGGTGGACGGCACAGGCATGTGCGGCGGCTGCCGCGTTACGATCGGCGGCAAGATGAAGTTCGCGTGCGTGGATGGACCGGAATTCGACGGGCACCAGGTGGACTTTGACGAGCTGATGATGCGCAACAGAACGTACGTGGATATGGAAAAAGTGTCCGACGAGCAGGCGCACCTCTGCAGGCTCACCGGCACCATGAGGAGGGAACTCGCATGACCGACCGCAGGAATCCCCTCAAGCCTTCGGAACGGATGAAGATCAAGCGGCAGGAGTCGCTCGAGCAGCCGGCCGATGCCCGTTCGACCAACTTCCTGGAGGTCTCATTCGGGTTCGACGAGGAGCGCTCCATCGTCGAGAGCACGCGCTGTCTGGAATGCAAAGAGCCGCTCTGCACCGATGGCTGCCCGGTGGGCATCGATATCCGCGGGTTCATCCAGCTGGTGATGGAAAAGGATTACGTCGGCGCGGTGAACAAGATCCGTGAGGCCAACTACCTTCCCGCCATCTGCGGCCGTGTCTGCCCGCAGGAAACACAATGCGAGGAACTGTGTGTCCTGGGAAAGAAATTCACGCCGGTCGCGATCGGAAAATTGGAGCGCTTCGTGGCCGACTACGAAATGAAGAACAACCTCTTCGTCAATCCCACGATCACCGAGAAACGGGAAGAGAAGGTGGCCATCGTTGGATCCGGACCGGCGGGGCTTACGTGCGCGGCAGAGCTGGCCAAGCTTGGTTATCAGGTGACGATCTTCGAGGCATTGCATGCCGTCGGCGGGGTGCTTCGGTACGGCATCCCGGAGTTCCGCCTTCCGAAGGAGATCCTTGACCTGGAAACCGATCGGATCAAGGCGCTGGGGGTCGAGATCTACACCAATTTCGTCATTGGGCGGACCGCGACAATCGACGAGCTCTTTGATGAGTGGGGCTTCAAAGCCATCTTTCTCGGTACCGGCGCGGGGACGCCCACATTCATGGGCATCCCGGGAGAGAGCTTGAGCGGCGTCTACTCCGCGAACGAATTCCTCACGCGCGTCAATCTGATGGGGGCGTTCAAATTCCCCGACGTTGACACCCCGGTGAAGATTGGCAAGCAGGTCGCCGTGATCGGCGGCGGAAATACTGCCATGGACGCCGTGCGAACCGCGAAGCGCCTCGGCGCGGAAAAAGCGTACCTGATCTACCGTCGCTCGCGGGGAGAAATGCCCGCCCGCGAAGAGGAAATTCACCACGCCGAGCAGGAGGGGATCCAGTTCCTTCTCCTGACCAATCCCACGCGGATCCTGGGCGACAAGGACAACTGGGTGTCCGGCGTCGAATGCCAGCGCATGGAACTGGGTGAGCCTGATGAGTCCGGTCGGCGCAGGCCGGTGCCGGTCGTGGGCTCCGAGTTCGTCGTCGAGATCGGAACCCTCATCGAAGCGATCGGTCAGAAACCCAACCCGATCATTCAGTCCACCACCCCGGGGCTCGAGACAAGCAAGCGGGGGACGGTGGTGACGAATGACACGCAAGCAACCAGCCGGTCCGGCATTTTCGCCGGTGGAGACCTTGCGCGCGGTGGCGCCACGGTGATCCTGGCTATGCGCGACGGGAAGAAGGCCGCGGCGTCGATACATGAATACCTAGAGGCGTCAAGAGAAGCAGGAGGCCAGAAATAAGAAGCTAGAGAGCTTGTTGCCCTTTGCTCTGCCCCGGGAGACCAGTCCATGGACGCACCCGACCAGCCGCAACGCAGTCCCACTCTTCGGACCACAGGGCTTATCCTCGGCCTCACCCTGTTTTTCCTCCTGCTGCTCCTTCCCACAATGGAAGGCTTCCGTGACACCGCCACTCGGCTGATCGAAGAGCAAGGGGCCAGGATGTCCCCGGACAGCCTTGCCCATGCAATGCAATCCGTGGCTGCCCTCAGCGTCATGATCATTATTTTTTGGATGACGGAGGCTCTGCCGCTCCCGGTGACCGGCCTTCTTCCGCTGGTCATCCTCCCTCTTCTTCACATCACCGGACTCACACGAGGACCCGCCCCGTTCACCCTCGCGACAGTGGCTCCCAACTACGCCAATCCGGTGATTTTCCTTTTCCTCGGCGGATTCCTGCTGGCGGGAGGACTCCGGAAGTGGAGCATCGACCGGCGGCTGACACTCTGGCTCCTCTCACGCGGCCGCGTTGCCGCCAGCGCGAGCGGCATTTTGCTGGCAGTCATGGCGGTCACCGCGTTCCTTTCCATGTGGATCTCCAATACCGCAACGGCTGCCATGATGCTTCCACTCGGCCTCGGCATCCTCACCACCCTTGGATCGGAACCGGGGAGATCGAAGTACGGCACGACGCTCATGCTGGGCATCGCATGGGCCGCGTCGATCGGAGGGGTCGGGACCATCATCGGGACCCCTCCCAACGGCATCGCCCTGGGAGTTCTCAACACGGCATTCGCGCAGGATCCTTCGTATCACAGGATCACATTTCTCGACTGGATGAGCTTCGGTGTCCCGTTTGTTCTCCTCACCCTACCGGCAGCGTGGTTCCTTTTGTTGCGCCTTTTCAGGCCGGACGTCCGCGTGGATGAAAAGGTCCGAAATGACGTCGTGGCCGAATACCGTTCCCTCGGCCCTCTGTCACGCACGCAGAAGCGGACGATCGGTGTGTTCCTCATGGCCGCGTTTCTCTGGGTCTTCCTGCCGTTCAAGGAATTTCTCCTGCCGGCAAAGGCGGCGGTCATGCTTGAATGGCTGGATGAATACGGCGTTGGAATTCTCGCAGGCGTTCTTTTTTTCTTTATTCCTGCGGGGAAATCCTCTGGAGGCAGGCTGCTCGAGTGGGAGGATACAGGGTATGTGGAATGGGGAACGCTGCTTCTGTTCGGCGGCGGAATTGCTCTTTCGGACGCCATGTTCAAGACAGGCCTGGCGCACTGGCTTACCGGAGCACTCATGAGTCTGCTGGGAGGCACCTCCACCGTTGTTCTGCTTGCCGGCATTGTGGTCGTGAGCGCGCTGCTGACCGAAGTGGCGTCCAACACCGCCGTCGCAACGATGATGGCACCCATCGTCATATCGTTAGCCCGCGCGAGCGGCACAGATGCTTCCGTTCTTGTCATTGGTTCGGCTATGGCCGCATCCCTGGCATTCATGCTCCCGGTTTCCACCCCGCCCAATGCGCTTGTCTATGGGACCGGTTATATCCGCATCCGCGACATGATAAAAGGGGGAATCTGGCTTGACGCCGTCGGTTGTATCATCACGGTCCTGGTCCTCGCATGTATCGGCGCCTGGCTGCTCGGGCTGTTCAGGCTGTAAGGATTTGCTCGATTAAACAAACGTACTCGATATCTGTCTAACCATCAGGCACGAAAATCCCTTATCACCACCGTTGACGACAATCCTCCCTTCAGACCATATCCCAGAGGCATACCATGAAGCACAAGACAGCATTGATCATCATCGCCGGCTTGATCCTTTGCATGGCGGCAGTGCAGGCATCGGCTCAGCGGCCCCCAATGCCCACTCCCGAAGAGAGAACAAAGCAACTCACGGATTCCCTGAGCTTGAATAAGGACCAGCAGGCGAAGGTTCTGAAGATCTACCAGGAAGCGGATCAGAAGCGGCAGGAGATCTTCAATTCAGAGGAAGATCGGGAGGCAATGAGGAGTGCCATGAGAGACGTGATGGAGAAGGCAGACAAGAGTATCGAGGCCCTTCTCACCGAGACGCAAAAGCCGAAGTACGAGGAGATGAAAGCGCAGCGGATGCAGCGCTGGCAGAACCGGCAACAGCCGCCTCCCCCGCCGCCGAAGGACTAGGGCGACGCGCTGCAGTGCGGGTTCTTTCGTTCGTGACCATCGGTATCGAAATGGTAGCCGGCGGAATCGGGTTGTCGTGACCAACAGCATCACGCCCGGTTCCGCCGGGTCATTTGTCAACAACACAATCGAGTTGACGGTCCCCTTCAGGGAGGGCGCCAGGCGCAGAAAGGCCCGCTATCCTTGATTCTGCACTTCCCAGCTTCAATTTTTCACCCCTCTCCACACCGGCAAGAACATTGTGAACGTCGTCCCTTTCCCCACTTCGCTTTGGACCCTGATGTCTCCCTTATGCTGTCCGATGATTTTGTGGCAGACCGCCAATCCCAGTCCGGTCCCTTTGTCTCCTTTGGTTGTGAAAAAGGGCC
The DNA here is from genome assembly GCA_017860555.1 of Bacteroidota bacterium. GTDB lineage: Bacteria > Bacteroidota > Ignavibacteria > UBA10030 > UBA6906 > JAGDMJ01. The sequence goes on along the minus strand of JAGDMJ010000055.1, from coordinate 3,843 downwards.
TGAAGATCTTGTCGAGAATCTCCTTCTCGATACCCATACCCGTATCTGAAATACGGACGATAATGTGGAACCCGGTCGATTCCGTGCTGAGCCCGATTGTCCCTCCTTTTGGCATGGCGTCACGGGCATTGAGCAGGAGATTCAAGAAGACCTGTTGCAAGTAGTTGGCGTTACCGGCGACAGGGGGAATGCCGTCGGGAAGGTTCGCGGCGATCGTGATGCCGCTCCCCGCAAACTCATGTTGGACCATTGCCGCAGTTTCCTCGATGGTCTTATTGATGTGCACCGGCTCCATCTTCACTTCTTCGGAGACATTGCGGGCAAAGTCCATAAGGCGCCGGGTGATATCCCCCAAACGCTTCACTTGCTTGCTGAACATTTCGGTCCAGTTCGCGACCGGGCGTCCCTTTTCCACCAGCTCGAGGTGAAGGAGCAGAACTTGAAGCGGGTTTTTGATCTCGTGGGCAACGCCTGCAGCAAGTTCTCCGATGGCCGCCATCTTTGCTGCCTGCACCATCTGTGCCTGGGACGATTTCAGTTCTTCGTTCGCCCTCACAAGTTGCCTGTACGTACGCCAGTTCTCAACGCCGGCGGCTGCCTGGTTCGCAAGAACAGATAACAACTGCAAGTCCTGATTGGAAAAATCTGGCTGGGATTTCACCGTGTGGATAAGGTAGATACCGATGCCCTGCCCGCGGACAAGAAGCGGCACGATCACGAAGTTCCTGTTGCTCGCCCCGGCCACCATGTGGTCGAGGTCCGGAATGACGACCGTCTTCTTTTCGGCGATCACCCAATCCACGATCCCGGCCTCCATCTGTTCCTGGGCTTCCTGTTGCAGCCGGGAAGAGCCTTTCGAGGAGAGCGGGAGGACCTTGTTCGTCTTCCCCTCGAAGAGGAAGATATTGGACTCGATCACGGGGATGACCTGCCGGGTGAGCTCGATCAGCGTGCTTACGATCAACTCCGGTTCCAGGGCCGTACTGATGGTATTGGAGAGGCGCTGCATTGCGACCAGTTCATCCACAGAGCTGCGGATCGCCAGGCTGTTGGAATTGATGTTGGCGGCTTCCTGTTTCAGCATCAGGATGGTCTGCTCGAGCGCCTTGATGTAGCTCTCCCGGCTCTCGATGAACTGTTCGAACTGCGGCAGCCCTTCCTCCAGGGTCTGCAGCGGCGACGTTTCCCGGGGGGAGTCACCCTTCATGGTCACGCACCCCTTCTTCCGGCGCATCCGCGCCCCGCGCTAACTGTGCCAGTTCGGCCTGGACGAGCGATGAATATGAAGCCATGTATTCCTCTTTGCGCGCGTCATCGTTCAATTGCAGACGGGCGAGAGCATCATGGTCGAACTCGATCCCCTTGTCAAACTCTGCGGTACCCATGATGCGGCAAGCGAAGACGTCGCCGCAGTGGATCAAAGCGGCAAGATCCGGGTTTCGTGTGGCATTCGCGGGCGCATGGTGGAGTGAGACCGCCTCCACCAGGTGGTCCGGCAGAAACCACCGTTCGGCAAGCCAGCCACCGACTTCGGCGTGTGTCACCCCCAGGACGGTTTCTTCCGCCTCCACGAAGTTCAGATCCGTTTCACGTACAATACCCACGATCCGCTGATATTCATCCCTGTAGTAACGGCTGAGCACCGAGACCCCCATGTCATGGAGCAATCCCCCGACAAACGCTTCGCCGCTGACGCGGTAGCCGAGGTCGCGTGCCAGCCGCCTGGCGAGTACCCCGCTTGCGATGGCATGATCCCAGAAGGCTCTGGTGTCAAAAAGGCCGTTGGATTCCTCTTCCAAAGACCCTATGAGCGATGTACTGATGACGATTTCCTTCAATGCCTCGTACCCGAGCACAATGATCGCAAATTCGATCGTGGAGATTTTTTTGGGAAATCCATAGAAAGGGGAGTTCGCAATCTTCAACACCTTGGCCGTCAAGGCCTGATCCATGGAAATGATCCGGGCCAGAGCGGAGGTGTTCGTCTTCGGGTTGTCCAGCATCTCGACCACTTTCGTAGCCACGGCCGGAAGCGCCTGCAATTGGACGACGGACTGCACCTTTTCCCTGATGAGTTCCGGTGAAATCATGCCCGGTCCGTGCCCCCCTGTGGTATCACATGATCCCCCATGCGCTACTTTTGCATTTTCAGGATTTCGCGGTATGCATCCATCATTTTGTTGCGTATCTCCGTGAGCTGGTTGAAGCTGGCCCTGGCTTTTTCGACCGCAACCATCACTTCGTTGAGGTCAACCTTTTCTCCGATGGCCAGTTTGTTGACCGCCTTGCCGGTCTCCGACTGCAGTACGTTCACGTCCTTCGCCGCCTGATTCAGCGTCCGGCCGAAGGAACACGAGGCTTCGCGGAGAGTTCTTTCAATGAATCCTTTTTTATCGACAAAGAGAGCAACCAAATCACTCTTGTCAAGAGCAGCAGCATCGGGAATCAGCCCGGAGTTCTTTTTCTTCTTCATTGCGTCTCCCCTTTCGATGTCGATCCGTCATTTCAGACGAGAAGGCGAGTGTGACTGGCCATCCACCTTCCGTGGGCAGCCCTCCGGAACCAGCGGCGCCGCGGAGCAGGTCCTAGCCAGGGTACAGGTGCATCAAACACCGGCATCGTCTTTGCGATGCCCGTGACGGAAGATCAGCACAGCCTTCTTGCTTCGTCAAATCCCGATCTCTTCTTCATCATACCCTCCGAATTCAGGGCGAGTACCGAGAACCGTGCTGCGCTTGCGAGACACAACTGCATAGGCAGTGACGAGGGTTGCAAGGACGCCGGCGAGGAATGCGATACTGCCGACTTTGAGACCTGAAACATGTATCCCGTTTTCCATGACATTGCCAGGTTGGTTGGGAATTCGTGCATAGAAGACTGTATCAATCGGAGTGCCAGCCATGCCCTGGAAAATCGCTTCCAATTGGCACCCTCTCGCGATCTTTCTTTCCAGCAACCCGGATATTTGGCTAATATGAACCATATGATTGTTTTCTCGACCAAAATCGTGATTCTTGATAGCAGCCCGCATCGTCCCTACCTGTCCCTCTTTTTGAGTTCGTCGAGTTGAGGTTGTATCTGCAGTTTGTAGCATTCCGGACAGATCCCATGTGAAAACAACGCATCGCTATGTTTCATGATGTATGATTCCACCGCTTCCCATTTTCCCAGGGGTGTACGGATCTTTTTGCACTGAGGACAGATGGGCAGGAGCCCTTCGAGTTTGCTCACATGGCTCTGCAGGGAGAGTATGCGTTGTGCCACCTTCAGCCGCGCGCTGAGCTCACCGATGTTGATCGGTTTCGTGACGAAATCGTCGGCGCCGGCATTCATCCCCTCCAGATACCCTTGCTTCCGGTCGAGAGCAGTGAGAATGATGATGTACGTATAACTCGATGCTGCGCAGTTCCGGATCCGCCGGCAGAGTTCCGGACCAGCGACATTCGGCATCATCCAATCGGTGATGACCAGGTCCGGCTTCGCCGTCTGGAACGCCACCCAAGCCGCCAGTCCATCTTCCGCCTCCTTGACCTCAAGGTCCAACTGTCTCAACTGGGCGGCAAGGATCCGGCGCGAGGCGGCATCATCTTCGGCCAACAAGACTCTCATGTGCGGCTCACAGATCTGTGCGGTTACTGGTTCGACGCATTGGCGGCACACTCCGGACAGAGAGCATGCTCAAACGATGTATCGGTTCGGTGTTCCACGTAGGCCTCGACAGGGTGCCAGATATTCTCTCCATCCCGGATCTTTTTGCAGTAGGAACAGATCGGGAGAAGCCCCTCGAGTTGGTCGACGGCCGATTGAAGGTTCAATACCCGTTCGGCGACGCGCAGCCTCGCT
>JAGDMJ010000054.1 GCA_017860555.1 Bacteroidota bacterium | reverse complement strand
GGATTCCCGTCCTGACATTCCTCAGGACGAGGCGCGTCCTCCGAAGGAGGACGGCGAACCAGCGACTTCTTGTCGGGGCGACTGGATTCCCGTCCTGACGTTCCTCAGGACGAGGCTCGTCCTCCGAAGGAGGACGGCGAACCAGCGACTTCTTGTCGGGGCGACTGGATTCGAACCAGCGACTTCTTGCTCCCAAAGCAAGCGCTCTAGCCGGGCTGAGCTACGCCCCGATGTGTTGACACAAGATACGAAAGTCCCCATGCGAAGGCAAGGCACGAGTTTACCCTCTCCGTGGTCTCTGCGTGCGGGAATCTTTGATGAAAAATCGGTATGTTCCCATACATTGCTCCGCCTACCCCATTGATTCAGGTTCTCTCCATGAAGCGTCTTTGTACGTTACTGATCCTCGCGTCTTTTCCGGCATTTCTCGCCGCGCAGACTCCAACCGTTGAGTACAAACTGTCCATGTCTCGTCCCTGGACTCACCTCTTCGAGGTAGAGGTGATGTTTGACAGGCTCCCTTCCGCCGAGAAGAGCCTCGATCTCGTCCTGCCTGTCTGGAGAACGGGACGCTATACGGTTTTCGATTTTGCAGGAGGCGTGGTGCGTTTCTCGGCCGCAGACGGCCGGGGCAATCTCCTTCCCGTCACGAAGATGGACAAAACCAGCTGGCGAATCGCCACCGGCGGAAGCGCGAGCGTGACTGCGCGCTACGAAGTCTACGCGGATGAATTCAACCTGCGCACCCGGGGTTTGAACGATGAGCACGGGTTTGTGGACGGCACGGCGGTCTTCATGTACTCTCCCGCATACCGGCAACGTCCTCTCACCCTGACGGTGGTTCCTTATGAAGGGTGGCATGTCACTACCGGGCTTGACTCCGTTGCGGGCAAACGCTTCGTGTTCACGGCTCCCGGATACGATCACCTGGCTGATTGTCCGCTCGAGATAGGAACCCAGCGCGACCACAGCTTCCTTGTCGCCGGCACGCCGCATGTCCTGAGCATCTCAGGTCCCACGAACTGCATCCCCGACTCGCTCGTGGCTCTGGCATCCCGGATCGTCCGCATGAATGCCGACTACTGGGGAAGTCTCCCGTACAAGCGCTATGTCTTCATTCTCCACGCGATGGCCGACCCCGGCGGCGCCACCGAACATGTCAACTCAACTGTTTTGGATATCTCCTCGAGCAGGCTCAGGACGCCCGATCCATGCCAGAACCTCATCGGAATGTTCTCCCACGAATTCTTTCACACCTGGAACGTAAAGCAATTCCGCCCGAAGGGGATGGATCCCTACGACTGGACGAAGGAGAACTACTATAGAGAGCTCTGGCTCGTTGAGGGGGGGACATCGTACCTCCACGGTCTCCTGCTGGCGCGGAACGGCTACACGTCGCCCAAAGGGTACATTGACGGAATTCACTGGCAGATCGAAGGCGACCGGCAGCGCCCGGGAAACAAGGAGGAATCTATTGCCGAATGCAGCTTTGATGCGTGGGTGAAATACTCCCGCTATCTCCCACAATCCTACAACTTCGGGGCGGAGCTGTACGGGAGAGGCGCGCAAGTATCCATGCTGCTGGATCTCACGATCCGGAATGAATCGGAGAACAAAGCGTCGCTGGACGACCTGATGCGGGCTCTTTCAAAGCGCTTCCCGGCGGGAAGTGGCGGCTACACGTTGGACGACGTTGAGAAGATCGCCGTAGAGCTTGGAGGCGATCGTTTGCATGCATTCTTCTCGCGGCACGTTCATGGCACGGTGCCGCTCGACTGGGAGACTGTGCTGGCGTACGCCGGGCTCACGGTGAGCCCGGTTGAAGGATCGGAGCGAACATGGCTTGGAGTGACGACTGCCGATCAGGGTGAGAAGACGATCGTGAGGCAGGTCGTTGCCGGCTCCCCCGCGTATGATGCCGGCGTGAATAATGGAGACGAGATCCTTGCGTTGAATGGCTACCGCGTGCGCACCGCCGACCTCGTGTCCAGGGTCCCGGAGATGAAGCCGGGAGAAAAGGTGACACTCTCGCTCTTCAGGGACGATGAATTGCGCACCTTTGAGATTAGCCTCCGCAAGCAGGAGGTGCCGTCGTATAAGGTGACGAAGGTGGAGAAGCCAACAGCGCTACAGAAAAAGATCATGGAATCGTGGCTGAAGGTGGACTGGCAACAACTGTGAGAACCCACCCAGGCCTCCCGTCAGCAAGAAGAGATATTTCTGTGTGCTTTTTGTGCCTTGTGCGGCTCCCTGGTTATCATTCACCAGGCGATCCGATGTTCTCTTTTACCTCTTCTTTATGTATATTCTCACCAACTCTATCTTATTGAAAGGAGAACTTCCATGAAGACCCTCCCATTGGCACTGTCTGTCCTCCTTCTCTCCCTGTTGGTTCTTGCCGGATGTGGCAAGAGCGCGGAGCAGAAGCAAATGGAAAGCGACCTGAACAAACGCGTGATGGCCATGCATGATACCGAGATGGCCAAGATGCGACAGGCTCAGGACCTGACCTCACAATTGGACAGTGTAATGTCAATGCATGACGCCCTCGTCGGCAAGTATCCCAAGGAGACCGTCGGCCACAGCAGCGATGATATCAACGTGGCAAAGGAGAAGCTTGCCTCGGCCCGCGCGGCGATGGATGCATGGATGTCGGGACATAAGCCGTACGACGAGAACGTGACGCACACAGAGGTTATGGCGAAGCTGAACGCGGATATCCAGGGACTTGAAAAGGTCCGCGAGCAAGCGGATACTGCGATCGCCGATGCGACTAGCGTGATCGAAAGCCACAGGAAGGCCGCCGCAGACCTGCTGGCAAAGAAATCGCCAAAGAAGAGCTGGCGATAACTCCCGGCCCCAGGTCGATAGCTCCCGGTGGTAACCTATGCGGGATGGTTTCGGCAATGCCGAAGCCATCCTCCGACGGCGCTTGCCGTTGACAGGAGGAATACGGATGCTTTGTGTATTGATTCATGGCCCGATTTAAGATCCACCTGGAATACGAAGGAACCCGCTACAGCGGCTGGCAGGTGCAGAAGAATGCCAGGACGGTGCAGGGTGAACTTATCGGAGCCATGCGCACGGTCTTCAAGACGGAAAAGCTGGAGTTCATGGGGGCCGGGCGGACCGACGCGGGAGTGCATGCCCTGCTGCAGGTTGCGCACCTGGACGTGCAGACCATGCTTGGGCCCGAGATCATCCGGATGAAGGTGAACGATGAGCTCCCGGCGGACATCAACATCATCGAGGTACAGAAGGCCCCACCCTCCTTCCACGCACGCCACCATGCCACCGCCCGGAGCTACCTGTATCAGATCTCACAACGCAGGACCGCGTTCGGCAAGCGATACGTCTGGTGGATCAAGGACAATCTGAACGTTCATCTGATGCGGGAGGCTTCTCGCTCCTTCAAGGGAATGAAGAACCTGCAGTCATTCACCAGCGACGACCCCGAGGACACGTCCACGAAGATCCTGATCGAAGAGATCGTCATGCGCGAGGCAGGCGATCTGCTGCTGATCCGCGTCGTGGGATCGCATTTCCTCTGGAAGCTCGTGCGGCGCGTCGTGGGCGTGTTGGCCGAAGTGGGACGAGGAAACATGGACCGGCATGAGGTCGAGCGGCTCATCCACAAACCGTCGGATGAACCCGCTCGCCTCACCGCTCCTCCTTCCGGGCTCTTCCTCGAACGCGTGTACTACGAGGGAGATCAGCGATTGGAACGGCTCGAGCCCATCATGGCGATCGGCACCAAAGGCGAACTTCTGGGGCGCCAGCGGAGTTAGAGAGAAGCAGGTAGCGGTGAGACTTGAGCATGAACCTCGGATCCCCGTCTGTGTTCATCTGTGTACCCGATAACCTCATCCGTGTTCATCTGTGTACCCAAATATCCATCTGTGTTCATCTGTGGCTGATCCTATATGACCGATAACAAGATCATCTTCTCCATGGTCGGCGTCGGCAAGATCCACAAGCCGAACCGGCAGGTCCTCAAGGATATTTACCTTTCCTTCTTCTATGGCGCGAAGATCGGCGTGCTCGGCCTCAACGGCGCCGGTAAAAGCACTCTGCTCCGCATCATTGCAGGTGTCGACACGGATTACATCGGACAGATTTCCGTCCAGAAGGGAATCACATTCGGATACCTCCCGCAGGAGCCGGAGCTCGACCAGTCAAAGACGGTGCGCGAGATCGTGGAGGAAGGGGTGCAGGGAACGGTCAATATTCTGAAACAGTACGAGGACGTGAGCAACAAACTGTCCGAGCCGGACGCGGATTTTGACACGCTGCTGGATCAGCAGGCGAAGCTGCAGGAAAAGATCGACCATCTCAACGCATGGGACCTCGACAGCAAGCTCGAGCAGGCCATGGATGCCCTTCGCTGTCCCCCGGGGGAGACGTCGGTCTCCACGCTGTCGGGAGGAGAGCGGAGGCGCGTTGCTCTCTGCCGCCTTCTGCTCCAGGAGCCGGACGTCCTTCTCCTCGATGAGCCGACCAATCACCTCGACGCCGAATCCGTGGCATGGCTGGAGCAACATCTTTCGCAGTACCAGGGAACCGTCCTCGCCGTGACGCATGACCGGTACTTCCTGGACAATGTGGCAGGATGGATTCTGGAGCTGGACCGCGGGGAAGGGATACCGTTCCAGGGGAATTACTCTTCCTGGCTCGACCAGAAGCTACGCCGGCTTGCGGTCGAGGAGAAACAGGAATCGAAACGCCAGAAGGCCTTCGCGCGCGAGTTGGAATGGATCCGGATGAATCCCAAAGGGCGCCATGCCAAAAGCAAGGCCCGCATCACGGCGTATGAGCAGATGCTCGCGGAGCAAAGCGAGAAACGGAACGACGAGATCGAGATCTATATTCCGCCGGGCCCCCGCCTGGGCAACACGGTGATCGAGGCGCAGCACGTATCAAAGGCTTATGGCGATCTGCTTTTGTACGAGGATATGGATTTCAACCTCCCTCCCGGAGGCATCATCGGCATCATCGGGCCGAACGGGGCGGGAAAGACAACGCTCTTCCGGATGATCACCGGCAAAGAGAAGCCGGACACCGGCACGTTCACGATCGGCGAGACAGTGAAACTGGCGTATGTGGATCAGAACCGTCCGCTCGATCCGGAGAAGACCATCTGGCAAGAAATCTCCGGGGGAGAGGAAATTCTCAACCTCGGCCACCGGGATGTGAATTCCCGGGCGTATGTGGCAAGGTTCAATTTCAGCGGCAGCGATCAGCAAAAGAAGACATCCATGCTGTCGGGAGGAGAGCGGAACCGCGTGCACCTCGCCAAGGTGCTGCGGGAAGAAGCCAACGTGCTCCTGCTTGATGAGCCGACAAACGACCTGGACGTGAATACGCTCCGAGCCCTCGAGGAAGCGCTGTTCAATTTTGCGGGATGCGCGGTTGTGATCTCCCACGACCGCTGGTTCCTCGACCGCGTGGCGACGCACATTCTCGCATTTGAGGGAGACAGCAAGGCGGTCTGGTTCGACGGCAACTATTCCGAATATGAAGCGGACCGGCACAAACGCCTTGGCATCGAAGCCGATAGGCCGCACAGGATCAGATACAAGAAGCTGATGAGAAGCTGAATGCGCGCAAAGGCGCTGATTCTCCTTTATGCACTGTCGCTTCAGGTGGAAATCCAGGGAGCGTGCCGAGTGCAAGGATGAAGACTGCAATGCAGCAGCGGCAGGTTACGACCGCTTCTAACAACCACCTACTGTTTTCTCAACTCCGCAATCCTTTCTTTCACCGTCGCCTGCTGGGTGGATGTAACCCCCTCCATCTGCAACATCGCCGTGTATTCGCTCAGTGCTTCGCCGTGGAGACTGGCTTTTTCAAGGGCTTCCGCGGCCATAAGACGGTTTTCGAACTTCACGCCAATGGCTGGATAGAGCCGGAAGAGCTCCATGGATTTCAACGCACACGTAGAGTAAAAACCATTGTCATACAGCACGCGCGCGCCGTTCCACTGAAGGGTGCCCGATTGCGGATCGTTGTCGGTCAGCGACGCCGCTCCGGACTGGTCACTTCCGTGCACAACGGCCGCATTGGGAATGTGCAGATCGTCATTCTTCCACTGATAGGAGGATGCCCGCACCCTTTCCATCGTGAGCTTCAGCATCAATTCCTCCTGTGAAAGCTCCCGGACGTCCGAGAGGTCGACGATCACTTCGGGAGGGAGCGTGATGCGCTTTACCGCCCCATTGCTTCTGAGAGGTGCGGTGAGGACCGCTGTCCCCTTCTTCCCTGTTTTCATCGTGTCATCCGGGCGAAGCACATCCCCGACGGCAACATGCGTCCACACTTCGGTGACCCCGTGCCTGACCGCCACTTCACCCTGCAACCGCTGCACCACGATATCTTGCGCGCGCATCGAAGCCGAAGCGCAGGCCAGGACGCAGATGATGAAACCAAGCTGCTTCATAGTTCCTCCTCAATACACATCTACGATGCGGACCCACCCTTTCACAAGGCCGAGGCCCACTTCAACATTCTCAAAGTATTGCCGGGCTCCTTCCGCCCATGCAGCGGCGAACCCCCTGGTGATCACTGTGCTCTCAACGGGGATCCAGACCGTTTCGAATCCCGATTTGTTCTTTCGAACCACATAGCGCTTCGGATTCTCCGCGATGTGCGACGCGTGCCGTGGGGCCAGGCCGGTATCGAACAGCAGAAAGATGTGCCCATCCTGCGGGCGGCCCGGAGGGAGGATATCCACGAATGCCGTTCCTATGCCGACGCTGTTCAACAACGATGAGAAGCAGACCGTCATGTCATCGCAATCTCCGCCCCGGATCGTAAGAGTCTCGGCCGGATACTGAACAAAATCGGCGCTCTGTTTGGGGTCGTTCACATAGAGGAGTTTTCCCGCAAACGCGTCGAACATCAGGGCGGCTTTCCGGAAGAGTTGCAGTTCGGACGGATCGTTGACGAGCGAATCCTTCCGCGCAAGCAGAATGTCGCGGCTGTAGCGGATCACCTCGGGATCGTCCGGCGTCACGAAATACCGGAGGGAAAAAACATCCCCGTCCCAGTCATTCTTTCCATGGATCAAGACCTTGGCCTGCAGGCGGTCGTCATACTCCTCGGCAGGCGTGGCGCTTACGTACACGTTCCCTTCCCGGACGGTCACCGTCGACACCGATTTTACGGACTCATTGAACACCGCGGTGAGCGGAATGTCGGCCTCATCGCGGGGGGCGATCACAACAGCAGGCGATTCCGTCGGCGCATCCATCAGCCGGTCGATGTAGAAGCTCGCCCTCACCTGCATCGGCTTGTCGGACACGTTCTGGACACGCACTTTGCCGATCGGCCTGTAGGCCAGCGCCTGGTAGGCCGAGGGGTAGACAGCGCTCACGATCTCCACGCCGACGATGCGCGCCAGGCTCTCACGGACTTTCCCCAGGACCACCTTTGCCGAGAGCAGCAACCGGTCGGTCGTGTAGGCGTTCATGCTGATGTTATGGATCGCGGAGACATCGAAGTCAGCCGTCGAGGTGCTTCCCTTCCGTCCTTCCTGATCCGTGAAATGCAGGAACCCTGCATCGATCTCCACCGGGCCGATCACCCATCCGGCGGAGACACCGATTGCATACAGGGCTGGCGATTCAACGGAGCTCAGGTACATCCCCCCCCGGAAAGCAAGGCCGAGGCCGGGGGACCACTCCCCTCCTATCCCGCCGTACTTGTTCGAGCCGGCACCGGCGGTCAGCCGGAAAGCCGGGGAGAAATCATACGCCGCGGCGACTTCGAGGCTCCTGTTCATAGGTAGGGAAAGGCTCTGGAATTCCGCCGGGAGTTCGCCGCTTTCAATGTTCGCCAGGTTGCGTCCCACAGCCGACAGCGTGAGGCCAGTCGATGGCTGCCAGGCAAGTGCCGCATCGAGGAACCACGTACTCGCGCTGGACTCATTCGCAAACGAAACGATCGTCGAGTCGACAAATTGATAGCGCGGATCATTGATGGTCTCCGTACGGAGCCGCCCTTCCACTCCCACGGAAAACCGGTCCGAGAACCGGTACGCGTACGCGGCAGCGACGGGCTCGGCGTACGTTACTGTTCTCTCCGCCGCGATCCCCACTCCCTGGACGGTCATGGTGGACGGCAGCACAAACTCAAGGAGGGCCCCCGGCGTATACTGGGCGGCCAGTGCATGATCCTCAAAGAAGCGTTTGCCGGCGCCGAAGCCCCCGAACACAAATCCTCCGCTCCCTCCTGAAGAGGCGGGCAGATAGGTGGTCGCGTAGAAATCCCAGTCTCTCATCCCCACCAGGCCGGAAGGATTCGCGACGAAATCACGTGAGTCTTTCACGGACGCGCCATACACGCCGAGGCCTACGGCGCGGGGCGAGAGAATGGGTTGAGCATATGTCGCGGCATCGGCCATAACGACCCAGAGAAGTGCGAAGCACCATCGTTGGATTGATCTGTACCCCAACCGGGTTCCTACTGGAATTCGACGTAGACATTATGTACCGATGCGGCCTGTGCAAGGACCAGAACCGATGCGCCGTTCCTATCGATCCGGACTTCCTTTCTGTTGGCCACAATGAACGTGAAGACATAGTAGCGTTCGCCCGGGAGCGCCTGGAGGATCGCCGCACTCAACCTCGCATGGCCCCTGTTCGCCAGCGGGCGCATTTTCAACAGGGGCCTGGACTGCCTGGCAAGGGGATTGTGCGCGCTCAAAACAATCAACATCTCCCCCTCTCCCTTCCATTCAAGTCTCAGGTCCTGGTTCCGCGGAATTACACTCCCGCCAACGGGCAAGGCCACGGTGAGGTCCGCGGGAGACTGAATAGAAACCTGAACCGGACCGAGACTATCTGGGGAGGCGGTCCATGTAAAAGGGGCATCAGGTTGATAGATCGTGCTAATGTCCCTGTCATACTCATACCCGAAGTTGGCCTGAACCCCCGCTGCCTTTATCCGGTGCGCTTTTTCCCTCATGGCCAGCCCATTGATCCTCACAGGCGTCAAAGGATTCTGCGCCATCAAGCGAATGCCGTAGTAGCCGAAGACCTTGCCACGCAGTTCCAGTGGACGCGACCTGTCCGTGACGGAGGCGGACGAATAGGCAACCGTCTGGACACCCCAGCGCGTCCCCCCATCGAACCTGACGTTATTGACGAGGAGCAGGCCCGCGAAACGATCCTGGTCAGCAGGCGTAACAGCGAGCGAATCAACACCGGCGTAGACGGCTGTATCCGACATCGCCAGCGATGTGATCTCCAGCTGAGGTTCCTCCACATCCGGGGTAACCTCCACGGCGTTCGGCTGCTGACACCCCACAACGAAGAGGATCAGAATGAATCCGATGACGGAAAATGTCTTCATGGTAATGTGCAATTAGTCGAAATCCCGTAATAATATCAATAAGTCCAAAATCACTCCGCCCCAGCCCGTTGCGGCTGAGGCGGAGTTGCTGCGCGATCCCGTACCCTCCGGGTCAGAAGACCCTGTACGGAACGCCCCACCAGCTCACGGAATACGGAGCCGCATCGTCAAACAATGTCGCACGGGTTACGGCATCAATACCAAAGTGGAAGTGACCGGGATAGATCCGAACAGGCATCTGCTTCTCATATGTGCGGGTGTAGAAGCCATCCGCATCCGGACCGGACTCCGACGTCATCGTCATCCGGGCGCGTTTGAAGTGTCCGGCTCCGAAGCCGAAGCCATTCCGCAGGGCCACCATGTCCGAGTCAGGCGACTGGCTCTGCACCGTAACTTTGATCGTGACCATCGTGCCGGGCGTCAGCTCCGGAACATCGGCAGTGCCGCCGTTGAACATTTTCAGCCAGCGGTAGCGCAACCAGGTTTTCAAGGGATCGGTCACCGTCACCGTGGTGCCGCCTGCGCTGAGCTCGAGTTTGGTGATGTTGATTTCGGCGTTGGCCGGAGGCGGATCCGTTTCACCCGTGACTAGCGAGGTGGCCACAGGCACCCAGTTCAACCAGTACCGTTTGGCATCGCGCGCCATACGCCTGAAAACCACGTTCTTTGCCGACTTGTCCTGGAAATCCTTGGTGATCATCGTAGTGTCGCCGGTGGACGAGAGCGCCTTGATCTTCAGTACGCCGATGATGGTCCGGTCGATACGGGCGACGGCGATCGTATCACCCGGCTGTGTGGTGACCGTTACCGTGCGGGTGACGGAGGTGATAAACCGTCCCCAGCGCAATGGCGTGATGTCTCCTTCCGGCATGCTATAGCTTTCGTCGTAGTCCGTGGGAGCAATGGAATTGTCCGCAAAGGCCGCTTCATCATTGTTGACGAACTCGTCGGTTTCGGCAAAGTACTTCATGGCTGACTGCTCGTTGCTGACTCCCGTGGGGGCCTGATTGGACTCCGGCCCAGTGGTGTCGCTCTTCTGGCACCCGATGATTGCCAGGCCGACCAGGAGCGAGAGTATCCACAGAATGGCGAGTGATTTTTTCATGGGAGCTTCCCCCTTTTTTCTGAATCGGTGAGTGGTTCCTTGTTGCTTCCTGCCATTGATGGTCTCAACCTCCATGCCAGTTTGTTGCCAGTGAGCGAGAAGTCACAAATCGGCAAAAGGAGGGGCGTTTCCAACATCTGATCACCGCTGTGTGAACCGCAGGTTCGGGAGGAAGTGCGGGAATCTACAGAAGAAGTGCGGGAACGAGGAAGACCTGGCAGAGAGCGCCTAGGATGTGCTTTCCGAACCCATCTGTGTTCATCGGTGGCAAGAACCAAGGGCCGCTAGGTTTTTGAATCGGCGCCGGTTCCGGGTCTCCACAAGCCCCGGAAGAAAGCTTCTGCCACCTGCTCGAGGTAGGGATGATACCGCAGCGGGAGGTTTTTCGTTTTGGGCTTCAACGTTGCCCTTGAGTTCTCCCATGGCTGGGAGACATCCACGGCATCGGCAATATTGGAGAGATACTCACAGAGCTTCTTGCGCACCCGTTCATTGGCGTCTTCATCGCTCGAGAGGGAAACGTGACGAACCGCGGCCTCGATATCGAACCTCTGCTCCGCGAACGCCTTCAAGCATTCCCCACGCAAGTATTCGGCCACCGTGCCGCGATTAAGTCCTCCCAATTCACCGGCGGTTTCGGAAATCGAGCTCCGTGAGAATCCCTTCTCTCGCAAAAGCTCGAGCACCTGGTCCTGCACCGGAATGGCGTTCCGATTCCCCGCGGTGATCTCATCTCCCAGATCACGGGCCACGATCATCTTCCGATTGTCCGCCCTGCAGAGCAAAGCCGCACGCTTAATCGTACTCTCCAGTTCGCGGATGTTGCCTCTCCACGAATACTCCTGCAGAAGCTCCATCACATTCCTGGAGACGCGGATCCCTTCTCCCTCCCGCCTCAGGAAATGCTCGGCAAGGATCGGGATGTCCGACCGGCGTTCTCTCAACGGCGGAAGCGCGACCGCAAGCACGTTCACTCTATAATACAGATCCTCACGGAAATTCCCGCGTTCGACCTCCTGCTTTACGTCCTTGTTGGTCGCCGCAAGAACGCGGACATTCACCTTTGTTGTCCGCGTGCCTCCCACCCGCTCGAACTCTCCTTCCTGAAGCACCCGGAGCAGTTTCAGTTGGAAACTCTCGCTCACCTCGCCGATCTCGTCAAGGAAGATCGTTCCACGATCGGCAAGCTCGAAGCGGCCCTGCTTCTCCTTTACAGCGCCGGTAAACGCGCCTCTCTCATGCCCGAACAACTCGCTTTCCAGAAGACTCTCCGACAGTGCCCCACAGTTCACGGCAATAAACGGACCTTCCGCCCGGGGGCTCCGCCTCCAAATGGCCCTGGCCACTAATTCTTTCCCCGTGCCGCTCTCGCCCAGGATCAGAACCGGCGCGTCGCTGTCAGCGATCTTCGTGACGAACTCGATCACCGGTTTCATTTTACCATTTCTGTCGTAGACGATCCCTTCGAACTCGCTACCGGACGGACTGTCGTCTTCCGGTTGATATGCTTCCAGGTCTTCTGCCCGGGAAGAGAGGGAGAAGATC
>JAGDMJ010000053.1 GCA_017860555.1 Bacteroidota bacterium | reverse complement strand
GCTGGCTGTCCACATCCCCGATGGCAAGTCGGAGCGCATTGGAGCCAACGTCAATGGATGCAAGAATGGGCATAAAGCGTTCTTTCCCGGGACGTATTTGGGGGACGAGTGAAATCAGATATCTGATGCGGCTCCTGGGCAGACGAGGACCAGGGGCGCGCTGGCGGCCCCCTCTCTCTCAGTCGAGCACAAACGCCGCATCATGCGCCGCACCGTATAACGCGATTTTGTCATTGAGAATCACGTGAAGCGGCATCGACTTTAGCAGCGGAGAGTGGCGCCCCTTGGTGGTAAATCCTTCCAGGAAGCCCCCCTCCTGAAGCCTGGAAAGAATCTTTGGAGCAATGCCTCCTCCAACATAAACACCACCGGTTGCCAGCACCTTGAGCGCGAGGTTGCCGGCTTCCGCACCGTAGAGCGAAACAAAGAGGTCAAGGACCTGCACGCAGACCGGATCGGTGCGCTCCAGGCCGGCACCGGAGATCGCCGCTGCCGGCGGGGCGACAGTTCTGATTTCATCGGTGAGCCAGGACGGTTCGGGTTCTCCCGAGCGGGAGCGGAAGAACTCATAGAGATTGACGAACCCGGGCCCGGAGAGAATCCGTTCATAGCTCACGCGCTTGAATTTCGTCAGAAGGAACCGTAACAGGTCCATCTCCACTTCGTTTCGGGGAGCGAAGTCGGCATGCCCACCCTCCGACGGCATGGCGCGATACCGCCGGCCATCCCAGATGAGTGCTCCTTCCCCCAGCCCTGTCCCGGCCGCAATGACGGCTATGGCCGCATGCTCGCGCGCCATACCGGACTGCAGCGTCAGCCTGTCGTTCTCAGGAAGGTCCAGGATACCGTAGGCAGTCGCCTCGAGGTCGTTCAGGAGTCCCACCCGCGGGAGCTTGAGTCCCTCGCGAATTTCCTCGCTTACGACCTCCCAATCCAGATTCGTCAACTTGCTTCGTCCTTCCACAATCGGCCCCGCAACACCGAAAGCAGCCGCGGTGATGGGAGCGGGCAGCTCCTTCTGCATCGTGCTGATGATATCAAGCAGCGACCGATACTGCTGGCTTGGGTAGCTCCTGACATGCACGGGAACAACACGTCCGCCCTCTTCTTTAAAGTAGGCCAGGTTGGTCTTCGTCCCGCCAATATCTCCTGCGAGGATCATGTGGTCGACGCCTTTTCAGTAAATGAGGCTGATTCGTTATCCACGAGCCAGAAAAGTTGGCCGTTATCCAGTTTGACGAATTGTGCAGGGTAGCGCGGGTTGCGCTCTTCAAGCACTTCCCTGAGAATGCCTGCCTTGGTCCTGCCGGACACCAAAAAGATGGCCGCGGCGGCATTGTTAATGGCGGGGATCGTCAGCGTCACGCGGAAAGCCGCGAGCGTCTTCACATAGACCTCCGAAACGATCCGATGTTCCTCGTTCAGCACCTCGGTTTCCGGAAAGAGCGAGGCTGTATGTCCATCCTCGCCGAGTCCCAGCAGAACCAGCGAGAATCGGGGGAAACCCCCCTCGTTCAGACCGAAGAAGCGGCGGATGTCCGCTTCGCTCTCATACGCCGCCTCCCGCGGCTCCAACTCGCCGCGTATGCGGTGAATATTCCGGGAAGGGATGGGGACATTCCGGATGAGCGATTTGTTCGCCATCCGGAAGTTGCTCTCCGGCATGGTGGGCCCGACGCAGCGTTCATCACTCCAGAAAAGGTGGATCTTCCTCCAGTCGAGCCGGCTCCGGTATTGCTCCGCCCCGAGCAGTTCGTACACACCCCGCGGGGTGGTGCCGCCGGAGAGAGCAAATGATGCCTTCCCTTCCGTGAGAATCGCTTCGCGAAGACATGCCACAATCCTCTCTGCCGCTGCCTGCAGAAGAGCCTCAGGTGAGCGAAAGACTTCCAGGCGGCCGTTCATGCGCCCCGAGCTCCAGCTGCGACCGCGGCAAGGGCATTGAGGCTGCTCTCATACTGTGCATCCCGTTGCAGGATCTCCAGCTCTCCGGCCATCAGCTCAGACTCCGTGAGCGTCCGCATTGGGACGACGGAGACCTTCCTCCGGGTTCCCTGTGTCTCCGTCATGACGATCTCGCTCCGCGGGTCCCCTTCGCGCAACTCAAGGCGGAAGGACACACCCGCGCTGATCTCGATGCGTTCGATCTCGCCCGGTCCTGTGCTGGAAACAACCGTGGGATACAACCGCACCAGGACGGTTTGTTCCTCCTTCTGGAATGCGCACTCCATAGAACCATTGCGCACATGGCAGGGTGTGCCGGCGCTCTTCCATTCAAGGGCATGCGCAAGCCATCCCATAAGAAGAAGTGCCTGGCTGAAACCGCTGTGCCGTGGGGCCAGGGAGGTGGAGTACTCAATGGACACGGCATCGAGAACGGGAAGCATGCTCCGGGCCTCTTCAGGCTGGAAGGCCCTCGCGATCACTGCGCGCCAGGCGGTCAAATGAGTCCAACCGAGATCCCCCAGCACCGCGGTGCCGATTCCCGCTTGGACCAATGCTCTCCAGGCCAGAAGGGAAGGCAGAGGGGCAAGCTCTTCCGACGAATCGATCAGCGCACGATCGCTAATCGCCAGGAGCGACTTCAAGAGGGGATCGGACGCGTCAATGGATGTCTTCCAGAGCAGCACGGTCACCACATCCGGCACCAGGAACGACGTCACTGTGCTCGCGACCTTTTCGACGTCAGTTCCACGCGCAACCAGCGTGATTTGCTCACAACAGATCTGCTGTTGTCCCGGCTCCGGAATGGCACACCGGGCCGAAATCCAGGCATCCAGAGACGGCTCTTTTGCTTGCCGGTCGACGACAGCGAGAAGGATCCGGGCAGGATGCTCCAGCGTGACCTCGCCCACCATAGCCGCGACGGCATCGGCCCTGACGGTATCTTCGGTCACCACGATGAGGTTCATCGTGCAGGCCCGGACCACCGGATGGAAGTCATCTCCGCGTCCGCTCTCGGCCTCCTTCCAGAGCTGGGTCAATTCCTGTTCAAGCTGAGCGATCGAGACTTCCTTCGGTGCATCGAGCAGCACCGTCTGTTCCGGCGCGTCCATTGTGTCAGTAGGAGAGCGGTTTGGGAATCTCAAAGCGCGCCCTGGCGCTGGAGCCGAGTTTTCCGTTGATCTCATCGTAGAACATCGAATATCTCCGGACGAAATCGGCAAAGTTCTCCCTGGCGAGCTCGATGTTCTTTCTTTCCTCTTTGTTCAGATCCGTGATGCCTCGAACATGCAGCGGTTTCTTGAAATAGAAATAGGAACAGAACTTGATGAGCGTGCTGAGATCGTTCATGATCCCTTTGAACTCTCCCACCGACAGTTCCTTGCCGGCTCCCGACATCCTCAGGAGGATGTTCGAGAGGAATTGATCCAGGTAGGTGAGGAGATCCTTGTCGATGATCTCCTGCGCGCTCCGCTCCTCGATCTTGCTGATGGCCAGGATGATCGAATCCTCTCCTCGCGGTGTCACCAGTTCATTGAACCGCTGGATGTAGTCCAGGAGCTGAAAATGCTGCTGACGGAGGTACGACCTGAGGGAGATCGCCTGGATCGCCCGTCGGATGGAATCCTCGAAATACTTGTAGACGATGACCAGCATTAACCCCGTCAGCGCGTACAGGAACCACGACGGGAAGCGGGTCTTTGCCCCAAAGAACAGGCTGAACAGTGTAGCCAGCGCGAGCAGGGAACTCGCAATAGTGCTGATGCTGCTGGCCCACTTCGTTCCGCTCGCCGGAGCTGCCCCGCTGGGTGAAACTTCCTTGGATGCCACGTCCGCCATACAGCCTCCCTGTGTCTGTGCCTGATCGGGTGACCCTCTTCATGCCACCATAGTACGAGTTCTCGCCCGGAGAATCAATTGTCCTGCAATCTTCCGGCCTCTCACGTTGTTACTACATCAGGTGAGCAGATCACATATCATCGTCAAGGAGCAGCC
Source organism: Bacteroidota bacterium (assembly GCA_017860555.1). Taxonomy (GTDB): domain Bacteria; phylum Bacteroidota; class Ignavibacteria; order UBA10030; family UBA6906; genus JAGDMJ01. The sequence continues at coordinate 8,107 of JAGDMJ010000053.1, read as the reverse complement.
GTGGGAGATCGCAGAAAGCTGGAAGCCCGGGACATCGATCAAAAGCTCGGGGGCGTGCGCGGATGGACCGTCGCAAACGGAAAGCTGCACAAAGAATTCCGGTTCGAGAATTTCGTGCAGGCTTTCGGATTCATGTCCAGTGTGGCCCTGATCGCCGAGTCGATGAACCACCACCCCGAGTGGTTCAATGTCTACAATAAGGTAACGGTCGATTTGAACACACACTCCGCAGGGGGCATCAGCGATCTGGATTTTGAGTTTGCCCGGAAGGTCGATGCCCTGGAGCGGCCACAGACATAGGCGGGCCTTTCCACACCCGTGCCGTCCTATTGCTTTGCAAGGGATCCGATCATTGCGTTGAATTCCCCGTCGCACTCGCCGACCGTCTTCGCCGGTCCGGTTAGCTTAAAAAAGACGGATCCCTGTGCCCCTTCGACAATCGCGCCCAGGAGCCTGAAGTTGTCCTTCTTCCCCGTTGACTGCATCATCGGCCCGGCGGGGGCCAGATAGGCGCCTGCAATTTGAACGAGCGTCACCTTCATCCCATTGACTTCCCGTTCCGATCTGGCGGGGGGCGTCCCCGTCTCAAACTGTCCGACCCAACGGTCGATGTTCATCTCGGTACTTCCCCCCTGGTCGCCGCCGAAGTAGAAGACGGCGCACTCAGCGGGTTCGGGGTCCCCTGCTGCAGCCGGTACAGTATACGTCGCTACCCGCATCTGACGGGCACCCTGTTCCGACCAGCGTTGCGGGACGGACCATTGAACGCCTGCCACTGAGCCTTTGCCCTCTCCCAGCGAGGCTGGCTTGTCTCCCGGCTGCTTCTGGTCACAACCTGCAAGTAGGAGTAACAACAGCATGATGCTGCCAACGAACACGGCGCGGTTGGTCATCCGATCCTTCCTTTCCTGGTTTGGATTTGCACAGAATCTCTGGGTGGCAGAACCCGGAGCCCAGAATACGGATCATTGCTGTAAAAAGCAAAGCGGACTCCCCCGCGACAACTCTCGCGGCTGCCAATGCCGTTCTGCGGACGGATACGGAGTTCTTGAAAGGGTGCCATGCGTGCGGGATGGCCGTGCATATCGCGGTGCACCGAAGACCACTCATGATTCAGTCAACATCCCGAGCAGGAAGATAGGTTCCTCCCAGGGCGACGACCCGGGGTTTCCCGCCAGGCCAGGGAGGCAAAAAAATGAGAGATATCCGGTTGTCCCGTCAGGTGCGTTCCGGCATTGTTGAAGGTTCACCTGTGCCTGAACTCGCGCAGGTACGCCAGCCGCACAGGTGTGTGCCGGTTCACCAACGCAAGGTATCCCTGCCTGTAGAGATGGGAATGCCTGGCAATAGCTTCTTCGATGAGGATCGTACAGCTCCTCGCGATGAGGGGAGCAATGTCGCCACTCGCTGGAAGTCCCTCGCGCTTCAACCGTGCCGCGATAACCTCCGTAAGATTGAACAAGCGATTTGTCACCCCTTCCAGTGTCCCGTGCCGGATCGCACGAGAGAAGGGCGAGGAACGGCTGCCGTCGAGATCCTCCTGCAGATCCTGCAGGTCGTCAACCAGCTGGAGCAGAATCCCGTAGCCGAAGATTGCTTCAGCCTGCGCGGTGCTGAGACGTCCTGCAAGGAGTCCGTCCACAAGAACGGATGTCCCTCCTTTTTCCATGGTCAGGGGTATAAGGGAGTGCTCGCTCCCGGTGGAAGGTGCGCCGCAGAGACGTAGGGCTTTCTTCTGAGCGCGATGAATCGCGAGGAGACTTGCATGCACCTCCGGACGTCGGGATCGGGGGAATTCCTGGCGGATCATCCTCAGTAACGATGCGATCGCCTCTTTCCGCCCATCATCAGTGGAGGATGGATATCCGTGAAGCTGGGATGTGAGCCAACGCACGAGGGATTGTTTCCCCTGGCAGGTCTCCTCCGCTTCATCCAACCAGTTGTCCGTATAGGGATACAGGAGGCTGTACGCAAACGATGACGGGGTAAGCACGACCGGCTTCCCGAGGTAGAACTGCAGGCTGTTGAAAACCCAGAGATTTCGCAGCGCCTGCTGAATCTCGGCATCGCTGATGCCAGCATTGAACGACCGGGCGCGTCCCACGAATCTCTCCCCCGCCCGTCCGCAGTGGTCCAGAAAGCGCCTTACACGAACCCCGGCTGGACCCGGGATTCCCTGCGCAATTAACGCCATGATCCGCTTTCGGCCTTGCCCGCGCTCACTCGCGCTGCCGCCTGTCGGGGACAATGATCCCTCCCGCCGCATTACGTCGACCTGTTTCTCCCGCTCGCATTGTTCCTGCCGGGAAAAGGAGCGCAGATGCAACGGCGGATTGCCGGAGGCGTTGAACCAGAGACTGGTATAGCCCGATGTCCAACGCCGGACCCGGCGGTACAGGGCATCACGCGCCTGGTTCATCGTGACTTCACGTGTGGGTTCCACTGTCGTTCTTCGATCATGCGCATCAGAGTGGGTTCCGGAATCAGAAGGACACCAGGAATTGCCAGATGAATGTGTGACCGAGCGCATCGACTTCCTCCCAGACGCGCCGTACAAGACCTTCGTCACCCTGAATCGTCGGAAGTTCCCGGCGCTTGTCCTCCCAGGAAACACATTGGCCGGGCTTCTTTTTTCCCTGCTGTTCCCAGGGCAGCATTGACACGTCCGGGTTTTCCGCGGAGAACGGCCGGACCGTGCCCGGTAAACGACCGGATGCGCCGGACGAATAGATGCCGTATTCCCGAGTGAAGTCTGTCAACGCTCTGAGGTTCTCGACGCGGGTGTCGTTTTGCATGATCGCGCTCGCATCCATGATGTACCCCCCATCCCCTGCCACCGCATCAATCACCTTTTTGCAGCAAGCTCTGACGTCGTCCGGCGTGCCAAAGGCAAGAATGTCGTTGCGGATTCCCCCGCTCAGGCAGAATTTATGTCCAAGCGCCCGGTGAACCTGAGCGATATCACCTTTGTCCACATGGTACACGATGCTCCCTTCCGGCAGATCGGAAAAAGCGTGGAGATGTCTGCTCCAGTCTCCCTCCGCATAGAACAGGGTCTGATGTCCGTTCTTCCAGAGTTGCTCGACGATCGGCCTGAGCGTCGGCCAGTAGTGGGACTCAAACCATCCTTCCGCGACAAAAGGGACGCATCCACGATGCATCCAGAATCCCACCGGGACGAGTCTTTCCGGATCGGATGTACCGAGGGCGACATGATAGAGGTGGGGCATCAAGGCTTCGCAGGCCTTCAGGACTTTCTCCGGCTGGGTCATCATGTCCATGGTGAGGCCCATGTACCCGCGCAACTTGTCGGCAAGGATGTCGAACGGCGCTTTGAGAATCCCTGCAATTGCCGGAACCGTCCCGCATTCGTTTTTCAGAAGCTCGCACTGTGGCCCGAACGCATTGAAGTAATTAAGCATCGCCATCCCGCCTTTGACCAAGGCCAGGTTGTTCCGGTATGTGGCCGGTTTTTCCGGGGAGCTTATGTCTGCCGAGACGCGCGGCAGCCAGACCGTGTAGAGGAACGCCGTGGGGTCCTCGATGAGCTGGTCGTACTCATCGGCTTTCATGAAGGCGTTCACTTCGTCGGGTTCGCGGTACTGGAAACCCGTGTCTGCCGGGACAGTGATGCCGGGAACGCCGTAGTACCTGAGCCCGATGGCTTCCGTCAAGCCCGTCCAGACGTACACCATGTTCGCCACCACAGCATCCCAGTCGAACTCCGCGGCGCACCTGCGCACCGCCAGGAATGCCTTGGCGTAGTCGTGCGTCACCTCCTGGCAGGTGTAGCCGGCAAATCGGGCGGTGAACTCGGCGACGAAGGGCCGAATGGGAATCATGTCCGGCTTCTCATTGCGCATAGCCGTGACGTAACGAGCAAGCCGTTCCCGATAGAGTAGTTGTGCGGCGTTTGTTCCCATAGGCCTCTCGCAAGACGGAAAAGCCTTTCAGTCGGATGATGAAAGGCTTTTGTTTCAAAGGGTCAGTGCTCTGGCGTCAGTAAGATAGCACGGGGGCGATGGAAAAGCAATCGGGCCTCGCGCCCCGGTCGATCCATGGCTTACAGATTTCGCTTCCAGAAATCCAGCATCGTGTGATACAGATGGATCCGTGCCGGCCGATCCGAGATGCCGTGCATCCGCATTGGATAGATCATCATCTCAAAACGTTTGTTCGCGGCAATGAGCGAGTCGGCCAAGGCCCATGTATTCTGAATATGCACATTATCGTCATATGTGCCGTGCACGAGAAGAAGCTTGCCATGCAGCTGTTTCGCGTAGCGGAGGAGCGAATTTCGTTCGAACCCCTCCTTGTTGGTTTCCTCGGTCTTCATTACCTTCTCCCCCCATTGGGTATCATAAAAACGGAAGTCCGTCACACCCGCTACAGCGATGCCGGCCTTGAACTCCGTGGACCGGCTCATCCCCAGGAGCGTGCAGGACCCGCCGCCGCTCCATCCCCAGATGCCTATGCGCGAGGAGTCCACAAACGGCTGCGCCTTGACCCAGCGAACCGCGTCGACGAGATCATCCCGTTCTCCCTCCCCTTCAAGCCGGCGTAGGACGGTCGTCTCAAGCCTCTTGCTGATCCCTGTTGCGCTCCTGTTGTCGCAGCGCACGACAAGATAACCATGCTGGAGCAGAAGGTTCTCCCAGAAGATTTCCCGTTGCCATGAATTCGAGACCACGGGAGCCGACGGCCCGCTATAGACATAAAAGATGACCGGATATGTCCTGCCTGAATCCATCTGAGCCGGTTTCAGGATCTGCGCGGGCATTGCAAACCCGTCACGGGCGGGAATGGAGAAGAATGAAGGATACTGCAGATTGAATCTTGCCGTGAGCTCCGGGCGGGGAGCGGCAAGAAGAGTGCATTCTTCTCCCGAGCGCTCGCACAGCTTGAGTGAGGGCTGCGTGGAGGCATTGGAATACCGGTCCATATAGTAACGCATGTCAGGACTGAATGTCACGGAATGCGTCCCGTCTTCCCTGGAGATTCGTTTCAGCCCTCTCCCGTTGAATCGAACGCTGTAGAGATGCTTCTCGATGGAGGACTTTTCAAGCGCCGTGAAAAAGACAAGTTCTTTCTTTTCATCAACTCCCACAACGCCTCCTTTGAGCCAGGCCACCTCGCCGCGCGCAGACCTGACACTCCAGGGGCCGTCGGTTACCTTGTTGAGAAGTTTTCCGTCCGTGTTGTAGAGGTAGAGGTGGTGGTATCCATCGCGCTCGGAACCCCAGAGGAAACGCTCGCCATCCTGGAGAAAGATCAGATCGTCCAGGATATTCACCCATGCGGAGTCCGTTTCTCTCAGCACGGGGACGACCCCACCGGTTTCCCGGTCGGCGATCAACAGTTCAAGCTCCGTCTGAGCCCTGTTGAGGGTCTGGAGGCTCAGTCGCTTGCTGTCCGGGAGCCATTGAGCGCGGATGATGTATTCATATGTGCGGTCTTCCAGATTCACCCAAGTCGTATGCCTGCTGGTGAGGTCGATGATCCCCAGGCGCACAACCGGGTTCTTTTGCCCTACCTTCGGGTAGCGCTGCTTGATGAGCCGTGGTGTCCACGGCTTTGTGTCAACATAGTGCTGGATGCTGACGCCGGTCTCGTCCGTCCTGAAGAAGGCAATGCCTTTCGAATCAGGAGACCACCAGTATCCGGTGTCGTGGCGCCCGAACACTTCTTCCCAGTACACCCAGGACAGCGTGCCGTTCAGAACCGAGTCAGACTCGTCCTGCGTGAGGCGGGTCTCCCGCTGTCCCTGAATGTCATAAACGACCAGGTCATTCGACCTGACAAACGCGATCTTCTTTCCATCAGGGGAAAACGAGAAACATTTTTCCTCCTCGGCGGTGTGGGTGACGCGCGTGAACGCGGCCGTACCGACATGAAGCAGGAAGATGTCCTTCTCAAAGGCGAAGAGTGCCCGGTTCCCCGCGCCATCAATGTCGACCGGAAACGGCAGGCTTCGGGGAGCCAATTCCCCCAGGAATTGCCTCAGGCTAACCATCGCTTTGCCGGCATCGACCAGCGGGGTGCGTGATCCCGTTTCGGGATCGAGGATCTCCAGCCCGCGCTCGGCTGCCGGTTTCTGCCTGTCGTAGAGCACGCAGGTTCCATTGCCCAGCCATCTGAAGGCAGGCGTGGCGGCCACCTGGGCAGCCTCCGGGCTGTACATCCACTCAATGCTAAGCCGCTCCGGTTCCTGAGCGTACACCGCGCAATGCACGCTGACAACGAGAAGTGTGATCAATCGCATGGTGAGGAATATCCTAAGCAATGTCACAGGCTCTTCCTGCATCTTCATTTTCGATCCTCGAATTCAATGTCCAACCTTCCATTCGATGACTGCTTGTACGACCTTCGCTCCCGTAACCACGTTTACCCCTTCGATATGGTGCTCGCCGCGAGAGCCGTCTTCCCTCTTGTTCAGGCGGATAACGTCGCCATAGGTGGTCTCGCCCACATAATTGACCTGCAGTGCCTGCATGGACTTCAGCTTTGCCTCGTCCGGAGCATAGCAGTCCATGATCCAATCGACATAGCGTGCATTGTTCACATGGTGATTCACATCGAGATCGCTTGCCAGGACTTTTCGCTCGTACACCATCTGCGGGTCTTGAAGAGGCCTGAGTTTCCGAAGCTGCTCGTGAAGCGCGTGCCCGCGCGTGTTCGGGGGGATGGCGGCGGGAAGGGCATCGGGGAGGTGTGGCTTGTACGCCTTAAAATCGAGGAGCAGCCAGCCTGATGAGGCATCAACCAGCCGCTCGTCCCGGTCGCCGGTAAGTTGGAAGTCGCGAATGAACAGCACCCCGTCGAGCCCTTTGGGCCAGGTCGTCAGCCGCACGTTCTCTCCCCATGCCGGGAGGCGATTGATGCGCACTTTTGCGCGCGACAGGACCCAGAAGAGGCCGCGTTCTTTCAGAATTGCGTAGCCTGCCCCTAAATGGGAAGCATGTTTCCCTGCAGTGTCTTGGAAATAGTTGAAGAGGGAGGCAATTCTCAACACTCCCGTGACATCCACATCGTAGGATCTCACATGGATGTGGTCTTCCCAGACCGGCTGGATCTCAGATGAACTGTCTTCCATGATTCCCCTGGAGAATTCCTGAACGTTGGCGGCACACAGTGGCGGTAAAGATATGTGCACTCCTGTTTTCTATCTGTGTTCATCAGTGGCTAATATCACTGTCGTCACCTCCGCTGGCGCATGGTACCGGACAGGTGCAAGCGTGAGGCCCACACCCCGGGTGACCACAACGGTCGTCGCCCCGCTGTTGTATACTCCCTGATAGTAGCGCGTTTCGGTCATGCTCGGCGTGAAAGGGATGCCAAGAGGGTGAATCACGATTTGTCCTCCGTGCGTATGCCCCGCCAGGACCAGGTTGTATCCTACGTCCGTGGCAAGGCGGACCACCGATTCCGCGGGCTGGTGCACGAGCAAGATCCTCAGATCCGCGGCTGGCGCTCCCCTCAGGAACTCCTGAAGCGCCGGCTGCGTCAGCCGGTCGCTGTAAATGTGCGTCAGGCCGGTCACCAAAATGCTTTTCCCGCGGTGGGAGAACAGCCGGTGTTCGTTTTCGAGAAAGGTCCACCCGCACTTTTTGTGAATGTCCATGATCGCCGCCGGCGCACTCCAGGCATCGTGGTCCCCAAGGACTGCCACCGTAGCCACGGAACCGGAGAGTCCACAGATCGCGCGGGATGCTGCGCCAAGGTATGCGGTCCCCGACGTCACCAGATCTCCTCCGGACAACAGGAAATCAGGATTCCGGGACTCAACAATGTGCCGTACCTGCGCCACCTTCGGCTCCGCGGTGTACTGATCCACCTGAATATCGCTGAGAAGCGTGATGGAGAGGTTGGCAAGCTCCGGGGGAAGCCCTTTGATCGTTATCTGTTCGACGTTGTCCCGAACGTGTGTGGTATCTAGAAGGACCCGGATCGGGACATACACCACTACCAGCGCGGCGAGCACTACCCGGAAATAGGGAAGCACCGGTTTCACCTTGTCTGCCAGCGAGGGCACCAGGCGGACCACAAGGCCGAGAAGGTCCGCCAGAAGAAAGGGGACCGTCAGCTCGAGCACGATGATGACTCCGAC
>JAGDMJ010000052.1 GCA_017860555.1 Bacteroidota bacterium | reverse complement strand
CTTTGAAGATCGGAGCAGTACCCGTTGTATCGAAGCCCAAAATCCATGTTCAGGATATGTCCCCGTTCAACAACACGGCCCGTCGGTGCGTAGTGAGCGCCCGCGGTATCGGGCCCGGTGAAGACGGCAGGGCACGACGACGGTTCCCATGCAAGGTCAAGGCCCGCCCTTTGAACTTCGCTCTTCATGAAAGCGGCAATCTCTTTCTCTGTGCGGCCAGGCGAGATGTAACCGGCAACGGCCTGGAAGATTTTCTCGGTGAGACGTATCGCCCCTTTGATGTTGGTGATCTCCAGAGGCGATTTTCTCTGCCGCAACGCCGAGATGATCCGCTCCGCGGAGATCAGTGTCTCCTGCATGCCCAGCTCAGCAAGCACTTCCTGAAGTGTGAGGTACATTCCGTGCGTGAGGCCATCGCAGATTTCGCTGTCTTTTGAGAAGTTCACCGCGATCGACCGGGGGTTGATCTCCCGCATGATCTTCATGAAAGACTCTTTGAACCCCTTGACGTAGGCATCGACGCGATCGTAGGCCTTCAGATCCTCGATGCTTTTCTGGTCATACAGTCCCACCATTGCGTACGCCCGGCCGGCGGATGTAACGATAAAGGCTGAGTGCCAGGTGACGGGGGTTTCACTGAGAAATGCGAGTGTCGGATCGCCATTCAGCGAACTCTCTCGAACGAATGTGAGCCAGCAGTCAATGTCCATCTCCTTGAGAATGGCCTTCGCCTGCGCAAGCTTTTCCTGGATCAACATATCACTTTGACATTGGAAATCCGTTATTCGATACTCGTCATTCGTTGAGCCTATCGACATTCCGCCCCGACGGGGCGAAAAGACTGTGTCTTCATGCATCTTCCCACAAACGTCCCTTCGGAACTCTCGCATCTAGCCTCGTGCTTCTTGCCTCTTGCCTCCCCTTCCCCTGCACCTCCCTCTTCCCTTCTCACTCTTCCCTCTTCACTCTTCACTCATCCCTCTCTCACAACTCCAGATGCTCCGTCCGGGCGATGATCTCATCCTGCAACGCCTTCCCCAGATCACAGAAATAGTCACTGTAGCCGGCTACACGCACGATCAGATCCCGGTGATTTTCCGGATGAGCCTGTGCGTCGCGCAACGTCTGCGCGCTCACGACATTGAATTGTATATGATGCCCTCCCAGCTTGAAATATGTCCGCACCAGGCGGGCGAGCCCATCCAGGCCACGTTCTCCCTCGAGAACCTGCGGGGTGAATTTCTGATTCAGGAGCGTCCCGCCCGTCCGAACATGATCCATCTTCGCGGCGGAATTCAACACCGCCGTGGGACCGTGACGGTCGGCCCCCTGCACAGGCGAAATACCCTCAGAAAGAGGTGTCCAGGCTTTCCTCCCATCCGGCGTGGCACCTGTGACGGACCCGAAATACACGTGGCAGGTCGTTGGCAAGAGATTGATCCGGTAGACTCCGCCCTTGGTGTTCTTCCGGCCGTTCACTTCGCAATAGAACGACTCGAAGATCTCCTGCATGATGGCATCGGCATAGTCGTCGTCGTTGCCATACTTCGGGGTCTTATTCAGCATCAACTGACGCACTTTTTCCTGGCCGGCAAAATCGCCGTCCAGGATCTCCACCAGCTGCTCGAGCGGCAGGACTTCTTTGTCAAACACGTGATACTTGATGGCCGCGAGGCTGTCCGTCAGGGTCCCAACGCCCACACCCTGAATGTAGTTCGTGTTGTATCTCGCGCCGCCGTCATTGTAGTCCATCCCTTTCGCGATGCAGTCATCGATCAGGACCGACAGGAACGGCACCGGCATGTACTCCGCGTACAGGCGTTCAATGATGTTGCTCCCCCGCACCTTGACATCGATGAAGTGCTTCAACTGCCTCCGGAAAGCATCCATAAGTTCATGGAAGGAAGCGAAGGCCCCCGGATTTCCGGTCCGGATCCCGATCACCGTTCCGGTCCGCGGGTCTATGCCGTTGTGCAGCGTGATCTCGAAGACCTTCGGCAGATTGAAATATCCGGTGAGGATATAACTTTCCTTGCCGAAAGCGCCGGTTTCGACACAGCCGCTGGTGCCGCCGTTGCGGGCATCTTCAATGGATTTTCCCTGTCTGAGAAGTTCCTCCACGACACAATCGGCGTTGAAGATCGAGGGTTGCCCCCGGCCGTGCCGGATGATGGCGCATGCTCTCTTCAGGAACTCGTCGCTGTTCTTTCTGCTCAGCTGAATGTTCGAGCTGGGTTGGACGAGTTTCATTTCGTCGATGACCTCCAGAATCAGGAAGGTCACGTCGTTGACACCGTCCTTGCCGTCGGCACGCAACCCGCCGCTGTTGATGTTGGCAAAGTCGGTGTATGTCGAGCTCTCCGCTGCCGTCACCCCCACTTTCGGCGGCGCGGGCTGGTTGTTGAATTTCACCCAGAAGCACTGCAGGAGTTCCCGGGCACTTTCTCGCGTCAGCGTGCCGTCTTCCAATCCTTTCTTATAGAAAGGGTACAGGTGCTGATCGAGCCGGCCCGGGTTGAATGCGTCCCACGGGTTGAGCTCACTGATGACGCCGAGATGGACGAACCAGTAGTATTGGAGCGCCTCGTGGAAATTCCTGGGCGCATGGGCGGGGACGTGGCGGCAGACCGCCGCGATGTATTCGAGCTCTTCCTTCCGTTTCCCATCGGACGTGGCCGCCGCCAGCGCGGCAGCTTTCTCGGCATGCCGTTCGGCACAAGTTACCAGGGCATCAATGCAGATGCCCATGCCGTTGAGCTCTTCCTTCTTTCGATAGGCTTCGCGATCGTTCTGAAAATCCAACCGCTCGAGCGCCGCCTGGATATCCCTCTTGAAATCCACCATCCCCTTAGTGTAGATCTTCCCGTCCAGCACGGTGTGTCCGGGTGCGCGCTGCTCCATGAACTCGGTGAACAGCCCCCGCTCATACGCCGCCTTCCACTCGTCGGACATTTCGGAGAAGATCTTCTCCCGCATGGTCTTTCCCCTCCAGAACGGGATCACCTTCTCGGCATAGGCTCGGCGCGTCTCATCATCCACTCTGAACCATATCTTCTCGCGGCTGTTCAGGATCTCCAGATCATGCAGGCTGTGGCAGCAAAGCTCGGGGTACGTCGGCGTTGCTTTCGGCGCCGGGCCCCGTTCTCCAACGATCAGTTCGCCATCGTTGATGCAGATAGTTTTCTGCTCCATGATCATCTTGAATGCCCGTGCGCGTTTAACAGGCGACGAGTCGAACCCTGCCTGCTCATAAAGGGCTGTCATCAGGATCGCACGTTCGGCAGAGAGCCGCGGCTCGGCGTTGACACTCGCTTCCCGCAACCGTTTCACTCGTTCCGTCATGGACGTCTTCTCCTATTGTTGCGCGACGACACTATCAACATTTGCTTTGGTGATCAACTCGATCTTTACCGGAACGAACGCAGGGACCTCCCCGCCTTTGAGAACGATGACCGCACTTTCCACAGCCACCCGTCCCATCTCGGCGGGGTACTGGGCAACCGTCGCATCCATCGTGCCACTGCGAATAGCCTCCTTCGCCTCATCGATGGCGTCGAATCCCACGACGACAATCGACCCTGTTCTTCCCGAAGCCGCAATGGCCTCTATTGCCCCAAGCGCCATCAGGTCATTGCACGCAAAGACCGCCTGCAAGTCGGGATGCGCCTGCATGACATTCTGCATGACATTGTACCCCTGGGCCCGGTCAAACCCCCCGCTCTGTGAGCTGACAAGGCCGATCCCCGGCTTGTCTTTCACCGCGGCGCGGAATCCTTTCGAACGAGATTCGCCGGTTTCATGTCCGGGGACTCCCTCAAGAATGGCCGCCAGTCCCTTTCCACCCAGCTTCGAGGCGACGAATTCACCTGCGAGACGCCCCCCCTCGAAATTATCCGACCCGGCAAATGACACGATCGAGCCTCCGGCCTCCCGGAGTGTCTTCTCATCCACCTTCATGTCCACGACAAAAACGGGGATCCCGGCCTGGGTCGCCTTGACGATGGCCGGGACAATCTCCCGGGCACCATTGGGCGTCACACAGAGGGCATCGACCTTGCGCTGGATCAGGTTTTCGACGATCTGCATCTGCTTTTCAACGTCGATATCGCGTTCGGACGCCTGGATGATCAAGTTGACGCCCAGCCGCTGTGCCGTCGCCTCCGCCCCCTTCTTCATGTCAATGAAGAACGGATTGTTCAACGTCGTCAACGCAAAGCCGATCGTCGGTCCCTTTTTCTCTCCTTCGTTCCCTCTGCCACACCCCGCCTGGCAAAGCGCCAGGACCACCAGTGCGAGCGACAAGGCATGCTGCATGCAAATTCTCCTTCCAAGCGTACTGGGATGAAATATATCCAATCCGGCATTCATCTGCTATCGCTTTCGCTTCAGTGCCATATCCACAAAGACCGCGATAATAATGACCGCCCCGATCGCCACCTGCTGCACATACGACGAGACATTCAGCAGATTCAGACCGTTCCGCAAAACGCCCATGATCAGCGCCCCGATCAACGTGCCAAAGAGGGTCCCTTCTCCCCCCAGGAGGCTTGTCCCGCCGATGACCGCCGCGGCAATCGCATCGAGCTCGTAACCGGTTGCGGCGATGGGCTGCGCCGAGTTGAGGCGCGCGGTGAGCAGCACGGCCGAAAGCGCACTGAGCATGCCGCTGATGCCGTACACCACGATCTTATGGAACCTGACGTTGATGCCGGAGAGCAGCGCCCCCTCCTCATTCCCACCGATGGCATACGCGTACCGACCAACCTTCGTGCGCGTCAGAATAAAATGGGCGATCACAAAGACGATCAGCATCGTGATGACGGGGGCGGGAACGCCCATGACCCCTCCCGTGGCAAGCGCCCGGAAGCTGTCGGAGAAACCGGAGATCGGCGAACCGTCCTTGTACATCAGTGCCAGTCCGCGTACTGCGCTCATCGTGCCAAGGGTGGCGATAAACGGGGGAAGCCGTCCGAATGTGACCAGGAGGCCGTTGACGCATCCGGCGGCGAGACCGACCAGCAATCCCACGACGATCGCAACCGGCACCGCAACGCCCGCCTGGAGCGCGTCGGCCATGACAAGGCCCCCCAGGGCAAGGATCGAACCAACGGAAAGGTCAATCCCTCCACTGATGATAACGAATGTGATCCCCGCCGCGACAATGGCGATGATGGCGCTTTGCTGCACAACGTTCACCAGATTGGAGACGGTCAGGAAGTAAGGGGTGAGGATCGTGAGCACCACTGAAAGCAAGATGAGGCCGATAAGCGTTCCGAATTGTCTCCCTTGCAGTCTGCGCAGTTTTCGCGGGATCATGTTGTCAACCTATCAGTTGCCAAGGGCGTGGTGGAGGACAAGTTCCTGTGTGGCTTCTGCCGCGTCAAGGACCGCTGCGACGCTCCCTTCGCGCATCACCATGATACGGTCGCTCATTCCGAGGATCTCGGGAAGCTCCGACGAGATCATCATCACCGCGGCCCCGCGCTCTGTGAGGCCGTTGATCAGTTTGTAGATCTCCACCTTCGCCGCTACGTCGATCCCCCGGGTCGGCTCATCAAAGATGAAGATCTGCGCTTCGGAACACAACCACTTGCTCAAGACGACCTTCTGCTGATTCCCCCCGCTGAGGTACACCACCTGTTGTCCGATCCCCGGCGTCTTGATCCTGAGATCTTTCACGTATCTCTCGGCCGCGGCGCTCTCAGTGGCGGGGTCGAGGACCCCGAACCTGGCAAGGCGATCGAGCGACGCAAGCAGGATGTTTTCCTTCACGGAGAGGCGGAGAATGAGTCCTTGCGTCTTGCGATCCTCCGTCAGATAGCCAAGTCCGAGTTTGACAGCCCGGCGAGGGGTCAGGCCGGATTGGACTGCCCCGTTGATCGTGATCGTGCCCCTGTCGATCGTTTCAAGTCCGAACATGGCCCTCGCGAGTTCCGTCCGACCGGAGCCGAGCAATCCCGCAACCCCCAGTACTTCCCCGCCATAGAGGGAAAAACTGACATCGTTCAGTTTCCCCACGCATGTCAGTTGCTTCACCTGCAATTTCTCTTCCCTGCGGGGTGCCCGGACCTTCGGGAAATGGTCCTGAATCTCGCGGTTCACCATCAAGCGCACCAGCTGCGCCCTGTTCAGGCCGCCGACGCCGAAGGTCCCCACGTACTTTCCGTCCAGCAGGACCGTCACGCGGTCGCCAATCTGGAAGATCTCCTCAAGGCGGTGGGAAATGTAGACAATGGAAACGCCCCTTGTCTTGAGCCCCCTGATCATCGAAAACAACTGCTCGATCTCGCTCTCCGTGAGAGCCGACGTGGGCTCGTCCATGACCAGGATTCTTACATCCAACGAGACCGCCTTGGCGATTTCCACCATTTGTTGCTGTGCGACGCTCAGTTCTCTCACGGTCGTACGCGAGTCTATGTCGGCGTGAAGGCTCTGTAGCACGTCTTGAGCCCTCGCGTAGAGCGCCTGCTGGTCAATGATTCCCGGGAAGATCTCGGGCTCCCGGCCGAGGAAAATGTTCTCCGCTACCGAGAGGTGGGGAACCAGGTGCAGTTCTTGGTAGATGATTCCGATGCCCAACTCCTGGGCATGGTGCGGGCCGCGGATGTCGATCTCCCTGCCGTCCAGCAGTATCCGGCCGGTGTCCTTTTTGAGCGCCCCGCCCAGAAGCTTGATCAGCGTAGACTTCCCCGCCCCGTTTTCTCCGAGCAGAACGTGGACCTCCCCCCGCTGGAGGTCAAAGCGGACACCATCCAGCGCCACAACGCCCGGAAAGGTCTTCCGGATGCCCTCCATAACGAGCGTGTTTTCGACTCCCATGGGACGGTAAACGAGGGTGGAAGGATTGGGACCTGCACAGAAGCGATCAGCCGGAATCCGGGCATCCCGATTCAAGATATGCTTGAATGCGGTGAGAATCAAGGCTGGCCCTCTCCCTCAATCTGGAGCCGGGCTGGATAGTGAAAACGGGCAGACACAATGCCCGCCCGTTTCACATCTGGTGGATTGCCGACTTACTTGATCAAAACCAGCTTCTTCGTCGCCATGAAACTCCCGCTCTGCATCCGATACAGATACATCCCGGAGGGCAACCCGTCGGCACGGAACGTGATCTGATGCGTTCCGGCAACCATGAACTCGTCTACTAGAGTTCGTACTTCCTGCCCGAGCAGATTGCTCACTCTGATCGTGACGTGGGCACCTGTCGGAAGGCCAAATCGGATCACGGTCGACGGATTGAACGGATTCGGATGGTTTTGCGCCAGGTAGAACTGTTTCGGCTGTTCGGGAGTCTGCTTGACGTCAAGCGGCACGATGGACAACAGCGCCGGATCGCTCGTGACGCTTCCTACCAGGTTGGTGACCACGCACCGGAACTGGACATTGTGGTCCGCCAATGTCACGGGAGGAGTTGTATACGAAGCCGAGTTCGCCCCCGTAATCGCCACCAGGTTCTTTTCCCACTGGTATGTGAAAGGAGTCGTTCCGGAAACAACGACGGAGAACGTTGCTGTCTCACCCTCCTTGGCACTCGTCCCGAGCGGCTGCCTCGTGATCGTCGGTGCGACGAGCGTGCTCGTCTTGACCAGCACGACATCATCGATGAAGAATCGATCTCCCGTGGCGTCATAGGGCGACAACCAGAACCTCAGGCGGCCATCGTTTGCCGTACCGGAAAACCCCGCAGCCGTGAAGTCTTTCCGGAAATCTTTCCAGGACGTCGCCAGATCGAAGACGGTCTCCGCCAGGCCGTAGTTCGTATACGGAGACACGTGTTTGTGCAGATTCACCTCGAAGTCATGCCCGCTGCTGGAGTATGCCTTGAACAGCAGCGTGTAGGACGTGTCCCTGTCCAGCGTGATTTTTGTTTGATAGAGCTGGACATTATCACCCGGGGTTGCCACGGCAAGATGGGCCGCGTGAGGAGTCTGAGGGCCGGCTGAGTCATTGGCGAAGGAGGCGGAGCCGTTCGAGTAGAAGACCCAGGGCACCGTGCCCAGTTCGAAGCCACCATTGGCAATCATGTTCAGCGCATCCGAGGTCACGGAAAGAATTGCAGCCTCACTGATGTCCGTCCCGTAGTCATTCATCACCACGCACCGATAGGAACGGCCGTTGTCATCCGAAACGATCGGCGGCGTGGTGTAGGATGCAGCGTTGGCACCGGGGATATCGACACTGTCCCGCTGCCATCGGTACGTCAGAGGTTTCGTCCCTGTTGCGGTCACGCTGAACGTGGCGGTCTCATTGAGCCCCACAAATGCCTGAACCGGGTGCGCCGTGATTGTGGGAGGGAACGTGCCCACGATCAGATACCCGGGATCGCTCGTGACCGAACCGGCACCATTGGTGACCCTGCAACGGAAGGCTGCGCCACTGTCAGCCGTTGCGGCGACGATCGAATAGGATGCCGCATTCGCCCCGGGAATGGGACTGCCGTCCTTGAGCCATTCGTAGGAACGGGGGAGGCTGCCTGAGGCAATCACCGTGAATGTCGCCGTATCTCCAACGCTCACCTGCTGGTTTGCCGGATGGGTGATGATCGCAGGAGCCACTGCTGTCACGCTGAGCAAGGCGGAGTTGCTTGTATCCGCACCTTTCAGGTTCGATACAATGCATCGGAACAACGCGCCACTGTCGGCGTAGACGGCTGCCGCGATGTTGTACGTAGACCCATTTGCGCCTGCAATGTTTACGGCGTTCTTTTGCCACTGAAAGGTCAGGGGTGCAGTTCCCGTTGCGGTGACGCTGAACGAAGCCGGCTGACCGTCTAGCACCGTCTTTGGTGTGGGGTCGGCCGTGATGGACGGCGGGAGCACCCGGATTACGGACAGCAACCCTTCGTTGCTTGTGGCAGTCCCGTGAGGATTCGTGACAACACAGCGATAGCGAGACCCGCTATCCGCGGCGGCCACGACAGGAGTCGTGTATGAGGCCCCTGTCGCACCGCTGATATCCGAGCTGTTTTTCTGCCACTGGAAGGCAAGGGGCGATGAACCCGTCGCGGCAACGGTAAATGTGGCCGTCTCTCCTTCCGCAATCGTCTGGTTCGAAGGATGAGCGGTAATACTGGGGGGAACGCTGGATGGGGCGCTGCCGTAGCGCACCGTGAGAGCCGGTCCCGGCCAGAGGATCTCAATCCCGTGGTGTTTCGTCGTCTCGCTGTAAAAGCTGAACGTGTTGGTCCCTTGCTTCAGCTGGTTGATGGGAACGGTGCGTACATCGTACGAATAGAAATGATTGTCACCATACTCTCCATCGGTCCACCCATTGAAACGTCGATAATGTGTTTCGCCAGGCTCCCGGGCACTGTCGATCCCATTCCATGTCCTGTTGTGATAGACCGCCGCCGTGGCATCCGCAACGGACTCTGACGACGGGATTGTGACCGTGCTGGTCACCACGGGCAGATCCCCTCGCGCCCAGGCTCGCTCGCGAAGTGTCGAAGAGACGTACAACTTCACCGATCCCGCTCTTGATAGCGAAAGTCCCGTCACCTCTTCCGTGCAGTACCATACACCCGAGGCGTCCCTCATGCGGGCGAGAAGTCTGATACCCCCTTGCGCCTGGTCGGGCACCCATTGCGTGTTCCACGTGACCTGCCTGGAACTTCCCGTGGCAGTGCCCACATGATTGCGAATGTTCATGGATCCTTCGGAGACCGACGCCGGGTGGTAATCATAATGATATCCGGTGTAAACGCCATCGCCATCCGTGTCATAACCATAGTATGAGGCAAGGAAATCGATCCGATCGACGCTTCCGCCGGTCACGGTGGCAGCAACAGTGGGATTCTCCCCAATCGTGCCGCCCGTGGAGGGTGTACTGATGCGTCCCGTGGGATGTGACTTTTGAGACGGGTTGTAGTAGACCCTCAACATCAAGTTATACCAACCGTGTTGCCCCCACCCGAAATTGTAACAGGTTTGTCCTGTATTCGTCCCCTCAAAGTAATTGGTCCCGGTTATCAGATGTGCGAGAGGCACATTCACCGTCACGGTGACTTCATTGATGTAACACTGTCCGTTGTGGCCGGCCGGGATGCCGTTTTGACTGCCAAGTTCGGGGATCGTGATCCAGCTGTTGTTATTGAAACGCACTTTCTTGCCGGTCGTCCCGATGTGCCCGCCCCAGAGGGATATCACCGCTTCGACGCGAGTAGCGCCTTGCAGATCGCTTACCGTGAGGGGAACCCGCGGATTTGGCACGAAAGGATCTGCCTGCGGGTAAACTCCGAGATTGATATTAGGGTCGGTTACCCGCCACGTGTCGCCAGTGGCAGGCATGGCACGGGAATACTCCCTGTAGACATCGCCGGGTTGAGGACCGGTAAAGTTCACCTGGGCGGGGGCCACCGTGAGCACGATGGTCGAAAGGACGCAGGTAAGGAATACTCGCCTGGAAATGGGGAGAACGGACATCACGCACCTCGTCGTTTGATCGTTTCAGAAGGTCGGCACTTCAGAGCTCTTTCGCTGCTACCCGTAAAAAGAACCGGGAAAAAACGGCGGATGCGAAGATCATGCCTTCATCATGGTACGGTAAGAACGGGAAAAAATCAAGAAATTGCGGCCCTGCCTGCATATCTCAACAACCCACCGTATCGAACTGTTCCTGCGTCATCATACTCAGTATCATCCTTCGGGAAGTGCCGGCTCGCGACTCTCTCGGGTAAAGGAAAGCAGCAGAAAGAGCCCTCCCAGGACGAGGTAGGCCAGACCAAATTGGAGAGGTATTTGCTGGGCAAGCCCGCCCAACGTCCATGGGAAGTACATGAGCCCGTCGGGCGACGCAGAATGGATAATGCCGAAGAAAGAGAGAAGGGCAAGGACAGCGAGATAGAGAGCGGAAATTTTCAGCCGACGGTCAATGAGTTCTGCAAGGAAGCCGCCCCAGAGCATCGCAGTGACGATGAAGCCGTTTCCGAGAGCGATCGTCACAAGCAACTCGGGGAGCGACTTCCCCGGCGCATTGAGGAGGCTCTGAAACATCGCTGCCGGTACAACATCAGGGTTGCTCAGTTTGATGGAGAGCAGCCGTGCCAGGGTCGGGAAGAAAGCGAATGCCACCGCCGGTGCATGGCGAACCGGACAGGCATGGAAGGACTGAACGATGATATCGAGCGCGACAAAAACCAGTATCGGTGCAAGCACAGCCCGCGGGATCGCCTCCACGATAAACGAAACATAACCGAGAATCCCCCCCAGTCCAATGAAGATGCCGGTGAGCAACGTGTATCCCGCACGGGATCCCATCCGCTTGTACGCAGGCTGCCCGATATAGGGAGTCGACTGGGCGACACCGCCGCAGATTCCGGCAACCAGGGTCGCGACCGCTTCCGTCAGAAGTATGTCACGCGTTTTGTAATCATCCCCCGCGACACGCGCACTTTCCGTGACGTTGATCCCTCCAACAACCGTTAGAATCCCGAAGGGTATCGCAATGGGCAGATATTTCAGGGCCGGACTGATACCATCCAGGAACAACAGGGTTGGGACGGGAAAGCCCAGGTGCAGTTCAGGAGAAGGTGCCCCCGCATAGATCCCGCCGACGAGGCCGGTCTGGCCGAGGAGATAGTACAGAACCGTTCCCATCAGAACGGAGGCAAAGACGCCCGGGATATTCCATGGAAGCCGAATTCCAGCAACGAGGGCGTAGAGAATCAATCCGAGGGCGACCAGCCCCACAAGGGGCATTCCGAAAATATCCAGCAAGGGAGTAATTCCGATCAGTGCCATGCCGATTCCCGCGAGCGATCCCAGCAGTCCCGCCTGGGGCACGATTTTCTGTACCCATTCTCCAAAGAAAGAAAAGACCACTTTCACAATCCCGATCATCACCATCGTGGCCATGCCAAGGTACCAGGTCATCATCGCTGCATCGTGTTCCGACATCCCTTCCGCTTTCAGACCGAGAAACGCCGGCCCGAGGACCACGAGCGCAATACCGATTGTTGAGGGAGTGTCCAGTCCGAGCGGCATGGCAGTAACTTCCCTGTTGCCGGTTCGCTTCGCCAACCGAAACGCCATCCAGGTGTAAATCAGATCTCCGAACAACACGCCAAAGGCAGTGCC
>JAGDMJ010000051.1 GCA_017860555.1 Bacteroidota bacterium | reverse complement strand
CGTTCTCCCGAACGTGAAGTTCAGCCGTGCGGCCACGGAACAGGCCATCCTGGCAGCGGCAGACCAGGTTCCCCGCACGGTCGGGTTCGTGCAGGAGAATGAACGGGTTGTCAGCAAACATGAACGCATCACACCCGATATCAAGCTGAGGCTGGATTCTCTCCGCCGTGTCAAGGCCGATCGGGGGCCCGAAGCGGACACTCCCTCACAGCTGTTCGGTACGATACTCCATGTGATTCTCGTTGTGATGCTGTTCGGAATCTATCTCTATCACTTCCGCAAGGGGATCTTTACCAGCAGCCGCAAATTGACGCTGATCGCGCTGTTGATCCTGCTCGAAGGGCTCTTTGCGTATCTGACGCGTGAGCTTGACATTAATGCCCCGATCGAATACCTGATCTTCGTACCGGTGGCATCGATGCTCCTCACCATTATCTTTGATTCGCGGGTAGGATTCTACGGTACCGTGATCATCGCCTTTGTGGTCGGCGGCATCCGCGGCAACGATTACGCCATCGCATTGGTGTCGCTGGTAGGCGGAGCGCTGTCGGTGTACTCCGTGCGGGACATGAAGAATCGAACGCAGATCTTCCGCTCGCTCGGCTTCATCTTCCTCGGCTACGGCCTTTCCATCGCCGCGCTCGGCCTCGAGCGATTTGAGACCGTGCCGCTGATCTTCGAGCAGTTGACCTTCGCCCTGGTCAACGCCATTGTCTCGCCGGTGCTGACCTACGGCCTCCTGATCTTCCTGGAAAGAGTCTTCAGGGTCACGACGGACCTCACTCTGCTCGAGCTTGCGCAATTCAATCACCCTCTCCTGCGAATGCTGGCCGTGCAGGCGCCTGGGACCTATCATCACAGCATGTCCATGGCCAGCCTTGCCGAGGCGGGGGCGTCGGCGGTCGGCGCAAACGAGGTGCTGGCCCGCGTCGGGGCATACTTCCACGATATCGGAAAGATCGAAAAACCGACCTACTTCGTCGAAAATCAGAAGGGGGCGCGCAGCAAGCACGACAAGCTCGCCCCGCGGATGAGTTCGCTCATTATTGCCGCGCATGTCAAGGATGGCATGGCGCTGGCCCGTGAATATAACCTCCCCGAGGAGGTCGTGGAGTTCATCCCGATGCATCACGGGACGACGCGGATTGACTTCTTCTATCAGAAAGCGCTGCAGCTTGCCCAGAATTCCGACGATGAGACCAAAATCGACGAGATCAAGGAACAGGACTACCGGTACCCCGGTCCGAAGCCGCAGACGAAAGAGACCGGCATCATGATGCTCGCCGATGCGGTGGAAGCTGCGGTGCGCACAATAGACGATCCTACGCCGCAGCGACTCGAAGCGGCGATCGGCGAGTTGATCAAGAAACGGTTCGAAGAGGGGGAACTGGATGAGTGCCCGCTGACGCTCAAAGACCTCACGAAAATCAAGGCGGCGTTTCTCAGCGTCCTTGTCGGTGTCTATCACAGCCGTGTCCGCTATCCGGAGCCTCTGCTCAAGAAGAAGTCGCAGCAACAGGAGCCTCCGGAAGTTCCACCGGCAGACTCTTCCCTCAAGGCACGGCTCGGCAAGACGATCAAGGAGATTGACAGCCAATGATCCGGTACTGTGAAGCGTATCTCCAATTTCTCTCCCTAGAGAAGAACGCGTCGCCCAACACGATTGCGTCGTACCGGCTGGACGTTGCGCGGTATCTTCGCTTTCTCGAGGGGCGGAACATCCGGAACCTGGACGACGTGACGGAGCAGCTTGCGTCTGAATTTCTCCGCTCGCTGCACGATTCCGGGTTGTCACCGCGGTCCGTCACCCGGAATTTCTCCGCCATTCGGGGGTTCCATAAATTCCTTCTCGGCGACGAGGTCACCAGCCGTAACCCGACCGAGGCGATCGACTCGCCCAGGCTCGCGCGCACGCTGCCGGACGTCCTGACACAGGCGGAGGTGGAGGCGATTCTCAACCAGCCGGTTCCTTCCGGCCAGGACACGCGCCAGCTCTGGCTCAGGGACAAGGCCATACTTGAGGTGCTGTACGCCACGGGCATCAGGGTGTCGGAGCTGATCCGGCTGCGGCAGTCGGATATCCACGCGGAATCCGGCATCATCCGCGTCTTTGGCAAGGGGTCCAAGGAGCGGATCGTCCCGATTGGCCGGCCTGCCCTGCAGTGGATCGAGCGTTATGCGGTGAATTGCAGGGCGTGTCTCCGGAGGCGCGATTCCACGCAGGACATGCTCTTCCTGAACGCGCGCGGCAAACCGATCACGCGCATGGCCATCTGGAAGATCGTGCAGGCCTATGCCCGCAAGGCCGGCGTCCGGAAAGAAGTGCATCCGCATACCTTCCGCCACTCGTTTGCGACGCACCTCCTGGAAGGAGGCGCCGACCTGCGAGCCGTGCAGGAAATGCTCGGCCATTCGGATATTTCCACGACGCAGATCTACACGCATATCGACAGGGAGTACCTGAAGGAAGTCCACCGCACGTTCCACCCGCGCGGTTGAAACAGGTTCACCATCGACAGGAGACAACTCATGGTAACGGACCAGGTCGTGCAGACGCCCCGTGTCTGGGAAGATCTTCGGCAGGAGATTGTTGGATGCGACCGATGCGTCCCGGTGCTGGACGGCAGCGAGCGCCCGTATATCTTCCTGGACAATGCAGCAAGCACGCCTGCCTTCAGGAGAGTCCTTGAGGCCGTGGAGGAGTTCCTCCCCTGGTACTCCGGCGTCCACCGCGGGACCGGGTTCAAGTCTCTTCTGGCGACTGAGGTCTTCGATGCCGCCCATGACGCGGTCGGGCGATTCGTGGGGGCGGACCTCAGCACGAACACCGTGATCTTCACCAAGAACACCACCGAATGCATCAACAAACTTTCCAACAGGATGAATTTCCGGCCGGGCGACCTGGTCATCACGACGATGATGGAGCACCACTCGAACGACCTTCCCTGGCGCAAGAACGCGTCGGTGCTGCATGTGGGCCTCACGCCGGACGGGCATCCCGATCTGCAGCTGATGCGGAAACTTCTGGAGCAGAACCTGGGGCGGGTGAGGCTCGTGGCGATCAACGGCGCGTCCAACATCACGGGCATCTGTTCTCCGATCCATGATATCGCCACCTGGGCTCACGCGGTCGGAGCGAAGGTCTTCGTGGATGCTGCGCAACTCGCGCCGCACCGTCCGATCAGCATGCTGGCGGACGACGACCCGCGCCACATCGACTTCCTGGCCCTCTCCGCGCACAAAATGTACGCGCCGTTCGGTACCGGCGCGCTCATTGGCCCGATGGCCCTCTTCGAGAAAGGGGACCCGGACGTCGTGGGGGGCGGCGTCGTGGATGTGGTGACACTCGAGACCGCCGTGTGGAACCGGCCTCCGCACAAGGACGAGGCCGGCAGCCCGAACGTCGTCGGAGGGATCGCGCTCGCGGAAGCCGTCACCCTCCTCGAATCGATCGGCATGGAGAACATTGCGGCGCACGAGACCGCGCTTCTGGCGTACGCGTATCGCCGGCTCAAGGCAATTCCCGGGCTGCAGTTCTACGGTCCCACGGAGGACCTCTCGGACAAGGTGGGCGTCATCGCCTTCAATGTCGAGGGAGTGCATCACGCGCTCGCGGCCGCCATCATCGGCACCGAGGGAGCTATCGGCGTGCGCAACGGCTGCTTCTGCGCTCATCCGTACGTCAAGGAACTGTTGCATGTCTCGCCGGAGGACGACCGCATTCTGGCCGCAGAAGTCATCGCGGGGAACAAGTCGCGCATGCCCGGACTGGTCCGCGCAAGCCTGGGATGCTACAACAACGAGGCGGATATTGACACGCTGGCGGAGATGCTCGAACGAATCGTCAGGAAGGAATACAAGGGAACGTACGTGCAGGATCGGGCGACGGGGACGTTTCGGGCCAAAGGGTTCTCTCCCGATTTTGAGAAGTACTTCTCGTTTGTCCGGCTTGCGGCTGGACGGGAGCGGAGACATTCCGAGGCGTCGTGAGCACGACGGAATCTCAGATACCAGGCATCCGGCATTTTTCAATCCCCAGACTCAGAGTGTTCATGATTGACCAGCTCTACATTCTTCCCATCCTGCTCTTTTCGGTCATCATCCATGAGATCGCGCATGGATGGACGGCGCTGATTCTCGGTGATCCGACGGCCAAGATGATGGGGCGGTTGACGTTGAACCCCATCCCGCACATCGACCTGGTCGGCTCGATCATTGTTCCGCTGTTCTCCCTGATCGCCGCGGGAAGCGTTTTTATTGCCTGGGCCAAACCGGTGCCGGTGAACCCACGTAACTTCGCGCAGTACAGGCGGGACGATATTCTTGTGTCTGTTGCCGGGCCGGCCTCCAATATCATTGTGGCGTTCATCTGCAGCATTGTGGTGATCCTCCTTGCGATGGCCAACAAATCGGTCGGGGCCTGGGATTCACCGATCGCCGAACAGGCGATGGTGTTTCTGCTCCGGATGTTCTACGGCGGCGTCTATCTGAACATCGTTCTCGCCGTCTTCAACCTGATCCCTGTCCCGCCGCTTGACGGTTCGCACGTCCTGGCGTCTCTGTTGCCGGGCAAGGTCGCGACTGCGTACGCCCGCATCGGGTTTGCCGGGATCTTCGTGATCCTCTTTCTCATGCGGGTTCCGGTATTCAGCGATGCGTTCCAGGGGATCATCAGCGGACTGTTTCATCCGTTCCGGACGCTGATCGAGTATTTCCTTTAACCGCGCGCGGGTACATTGTGCACGAATACTCATACACGAACAATGTCTTGACGGGAGAGGGAGTTGAGCTTCGGGCCGTGGCGCAGGAGTTCGGCACTCCCTTGTATGTGTACAGCAAGCAGTCCCTCCTTGATCATTGCCGTCATATCGAGCGAGCGTTCGAGGGACACCCGCATGTGACGTATTATGCCGCCAAGGCAAACGCGAACAGGCGGCTTCTCCGGTTGATCGCGGGGGAAGGCCTTGGCGCCGATGTCGGATCGCGCGGGGAGCTCTATCTCGCCCTGGAGTCCGGATTTCCCCCGGATCGCATCACCTACAGCGGTGTGGGGAAACGCGACGATGAAATAGCATACGCGCTGCAGCGGGGGATCCACGCGTTCAACGTGGAGTCGGTGGAAGAGCTCGACATCATCGACCAGATCGCCGCACGGACAGGGACCAGGGCGCGAATCCTGCTGCGCGTGAACCTGGACATCGACGCCGGCGGGCATGCCTACGTCTCGACGAGCCTGCGGCAGAACAAATTCGGCATTGCGCGGCAGCAGGTCGCGTCCGTGCTGCGTGGAGCATCTGCCCTGCCCCACATCGAAGTCCGCGGCATCCACAGCCACATCGGCTCGCAGATCATCCGCGGTGAGACATTCCTTCGTGCTGCCGAAGCGCTGGTGGCGATGGTGCGCGAGCTCCGTGCAGCCGGCATACCGGTCCACGACGTGGACTTTGGCGGTGGCTTCGGAGTGCAATACCGGGGCTATGTGAGCCATCCGTTGTTGCCGGTGGAAGAACCGGAGGAAATGAACCTTTCGGCCTCGTCGCTGATAAAGGCCGTCCTGCCGATGCTGCGGGAGACGGAATGCCGGATCGCCATCCAGCCGGGGCGATCCATCATCGCCCATGCCGGGGTGCTGCTCGTCAAGGCACTGTACAGAAAAGAGATGGAAGGAAAAGTCTTCCTGGTCGTCGACGGCGGGATGAACGACCTGATCCGCCCGAGTCTGTACCATTCCTACCATCAGATCGTGCCGCTGGTGGTGGAGGAGCGCTCCCACGAAACGGTCGATGTGGTCGGGCCGCTCTGCGAGTCGGGCGACTTCTTCGCGCTGGATCGTGCGATGCCGCGCGTGCAGCGGGGAGAATACCTCGCGCTGATGTGTGCCGGCGCTTACGGCTACGTCCTTTCCTCCAACTATAATGCGCGCGTCCGTGCCGCCGAAGTGCTCATTGACGGCAGCCGCGTCGAAGTCATTCGCAACCGTGAAACCATAGAACAACTGTAACAGGATACCAGACATGAAGTCATGCAATGTCGCCGTTGTGGGTGCGACCGGCCTGGTGGGCAGAAAGATGATCCAGGTGCTCGAGGAACGGCGTTTTCCCGTCGCGTCGCTCCGCCTCCTTGCCTCCGCGAGGTCCGCGGGGAGACGGCTCCCGTTCAACGGCGCCGAATACACCGTGGAGCAACTCACTCCTGCTTCATTTCAGGGGATCGATGTGGCGCTCTTCTCCGCCGGCGCTTCGGTCAGCAAACAGTTTGCTCCGCATGCCGTCAAGGCAGGCGCGCTGGTCATCGATAACAGCAGCGCGTACCGGATGGACGAGGGCGTCCCGCTGGTTGTGCCCGAGGTGAACCGGCCGATGATCTTCCGCCACAACGGGATCATCGCAAATCCGAATTGCTCGACCATTCAGATGGTGGTGCCGCTGAAGCCTTTGCATGACCGCTGGACGATCACGCGCGTCGTTGTGGCCACCTATCAGTCGGTCACCGGTGCGGGGAAGAAAGGACTGAATCAGCTCGAAGAGGAGGTCGCGGGACGAACGGCGAAGGAAATGAAATTTCCGCATCAGATCGCGTTCAACATTCTTCCTCAGGTGGATATCTTCCTGGATGACGGCTACACGAAGGAGGAGCACAAAATGATGGACGAGACCAGGAAGATCATGGGTGACGATTCAATCCGCGTGAACGCCACCTGCGTGCGGGTACCGGTCTGGGGAGGACACAGCGAGTCGGTGACGGTGGAGTTCGCCTCGCCGTTCGACCTGGACGAGGCGCGGACGCTGCTGCGCTGCACGCCCGGCGTGATCGTGCAGGATGAGCCGCAGTCGAGCCACTATCCGATGCCCATCAACGCGTGGGAAAAGGACGAGGTGTTCGTGGGAAGAATCCGCCGCGACAGCACCGTGCCGAGCGGGATGACCTTCTGGATCGTGGCCGACAACCTCCGCAAAGGCGCGGCGACCAATGCCGTGCAGATCGCGGAAGAATGGATAAAAGGATGATGGAACGAAAACTCAGAGTGGGCGTCATCTTCGGCGGGAGGTCGGGAGAGCATGAAGTCTCCCTCGTCTCCGCGACCTCGGTGATCACCGCGCTCGATGCGGACAAGTATGAGGTGGTACCCATTGGAATCACGCAGGAGGGGCGGTGGCTGAGTTCGGACAAGGGATTGAAGCTCCTGAAAGAGAAGACGGGCATCGAGCAGGCGCCGGAATGCTTCCTGGTGCCCGAGCCCAACAGGCAGGCCCTGGTCGCCGCCGGCAGCGGTGAGATGCATTCCCCCCCGATCGATGTGATCTTCCCGCTGGTCCATGGCACCTACGGCGAGGATGGGACGCTGCAAGGGCTGCTGGAACTTGCCAATATCCCGTACGTCGGCGCGGGGGTGCTGGCCTCGGCGGTGGGTATGGACAAGATCGTCCAGAAGCAGATCTTCCAGCAGCAAAAGCTCCCGGTGGCGAAGTACATCTGGTTTCACTCGAGTGTCTGCCGCGAACATCCGGAACGGGTCGCAGCCATCGTGGCAAAGAGCCTGACATACCCGGTCTTTGTCAAGCCTGCCAACACCGGGTCGAGCGTGGGGATCTCCAAGGCCCACAACAGGAAGGAACTCCGGGAGGCACTGGCCCTGGCAGTGGAGTATGACAGAAAAGTGATCATCGAGCAGGGGATCAACAACATTCGCGAGATCGAATGCAGCGTCCTGGGCAATGATGAGCCTGTCGCCTCCGTGCCCGGCGAGATCGTGCCGTCCAACGAGTTCTATGACTACAATGCGAAGTATGTGGATGGGAAGTCGGAAGCGATTATTCCCGCGAAGCTGCCGAAGCGCGTGTCTGAGGAAGTGCGCCGTATCGCCCTCCAGGCCTACAGGGCTCTCGACATCGCCGGGATGGCACGGGTGGATTTTCTCGTAGTCCGCAAATCCAATAAGATCTATCTAAACGAGGTCAATACCATTCCGGGCTTCACCTCCATCAGCATGTACCCGAAACTGTGGGAAGCATCCGGCCTGGGATACCGCGATCTTCTCGACCGGCTGATCGAACTGGCGCTGGAGCGGCACCGTGCAAAGAACGAGTTGAGGACAGTCTACAATCCGGATCGCGATTGGTACAAAGAGTGAAGCGGGGGCAACGAGGGAAGAGGGGAGAGTGCAGGGGGTAGAGTTGGGATGGAGCACCGAGAGTGTAGAAGGAAGAGTGCAGAGGGTAGAATTTGGATGGAGCACGGAGAGTGTAGCAGGAAGAGTGCAGTGGGTAGAATTTGGATGGAGCACGGAGAGTGTAGAAGGAAGAGTGTAGAGGGTAGAATTTGGATGGAGCACGGAGAGTGTGGAAGGAAGAGTGCAGAGGGTAGAAAGAATGAAGAGGGGAGAATGCGCATGTTGTTCAGATTTTCTTTTCTGGGGAAGGCACTATGGATAACCTCTTTTACAGAAAACAGAAAAAGCGCTTTGACTTCACAGGCGTTGCGAAGAAGCTTCTGAAGAACAAGAAACTCATGATTGCCTGCGGGGTCGCGCTCCTGCTGGGCAGCTATGTGGTTTTCGGGAACAGGGGCATCATCCAGCGCATCCGGTTGCAGCAGCAGAAGGCGGACCTCGAAGTGAAGATTCGAAAGGCGGAGGAAGAGACGAAAAGCCTGCAGTCGCAATCGAAAGCGCTCGATGGCGACAAGAAGGCCATTGAAAAAGTCGCCCGCGAAAAGTACGGCATGGTGCGGGAAGGGGAGAAGGTGTACAAAGTGAACAAAGGACAATGAGCCGGTGCCATGGAACTCTTTGATCCACCCTCCTCCAGGAATGCTGCTCCGGCAGGGGCCCCCCTCGCCGAACGGGTCCGCCCCGCCACCCTCGACGGGTTCGTAGGACAGGAGCACCTGCTTTCGCCCGGCAAGCCGCTCAAGGTGCTCATTGAGAACGACCAGCTTCCTTCGATGATCTTCTGGGGCCCTCCGGGGACGGGCAAAACCACGCTCGCGAGGATCATCGCGGGGCACACCCAGTCGGAATTCTTCCAGCTCAACGCGGTGGCCTCCGGCGTAAAAGATGTCCGCGCTGTGCTCGACCGCGCCGAGACCAACCGGAAACATGGTGGGCGCCGATCCATCCTTTTCATCGACGAGATCCACCGCTTCAACAAAGCCCAGCAGGACGCCCTCCTTCATGCGGTGGAAGACGGTCTGATCACGCTCATCGGCGCAACAACGGAAAACCCCTCCTTCGAGGTTATCCCGCCGCTGCTTTCGCGAACCCGTGTTTACGTTCTCCAGCCGCTCACGGCGGAGCATCTCAATACGATCATCGACCACGCCCTGGCGACGGACCTGATGCTGAGCAGTCTCAAGGTGACGGTGAATGACCGCGAGTACCTGATCTTGCTCTCGGGAGGCGATGCGCGTATGCTCCTGAACGGTCTTGAGACGGCGGTTCGCCTTGCCAGAGCCCAGCCGGACGGTTCCCGAACGGTAGCGAAGAAGGAGATCGAGGAAGCGTTCCAGCGCAAGTACGTGATGTATGACAAAGGGGGTGAACAGCATTACAATATTATCTCGGCATTTATCAAGAGCATCCGCGGGAGCGATCCGGACGCCGCGGTGTACTGGCTGGCTCGCATGCTTGAAGGAGGGGAAGATCCGAAGTTCATCGCACGCAGGATGATCGTACTGGCATCGGAAGACATCGGCAATGCCGACCCCTATGCGATCACGCTTGCGACGTCCTGTTTCACGGCCGTGGACTACATTGGCATGCCGGAGGCGCGGATCGTGCTTGCGCAGGCCGCCACGTATCTTGCCTCGTGCAACAAGAGCAATGCTTCATATATGGCGATTGATGCCGCGCTTCGCGACGTCATGAATATGCCGGATGAGCCGGTGCCATTGCATTTGCGCAATGCTCCCACCAGGCTGATGGAAGACCTTGGCTACGGCGCGGAGTACAGGTACAGCCACGATTACGAAGAGAATTTCGTGGAACAGCAGTACTTACCGGACCGTCTGAAGGACAACGTGTATTACCATCCCACCGACAACGGCGCGGAACAGAAGATCCGCGCCCGTTTGACCGCCTGGTGGAAATCGAAGAAACGGTGATAGTGATCAAACGCGTTTAGGCGAAAGCACTTGATCATCGCTCAGACAACGGCCCCTGCGTCATCCTCTCGTTCCGAAACGCTTCTGTCCGGGACCTATCCCATGCGCGGGGTAGGTCAGAAGGAAGAGCGACTCAGGATGACAGGCAGCCCTGACCCCGGAGGATCTCGCCCGCCGAGGGGAACGAGATTCCGTCTGCGCTCTGGTGCGCTCATCGCGCTGGCCTGCCTTTTTTCAGCCTCGCCTGCATCCGCCCAGCAGCGCGCCGCCCAGGACTCGCTTCGCGTTCCGGTCGACACCGTCACCGGGCGAATGCCCGATACGCTTCTCACCCGGAGCGACACCACCCAGGCAGCCGCACCTGATACCATCAAGCCCATCGAATCCCCTTCCGGCATCGACTCGGTGGTGACCTACAGCGCTGTTGATTCGGTGGTCTATTCTATGGCCGACAGGACGATGTATCTTTACGGGAAGGGAACCATCCGCTACAAGGAACTCGGGCTGAAGGCCGAGCACATCAACATCAACTGGGACGATGCCACACTGCATGCCGAAGGAGTCCCCGACAGCTCCGACTCCACGGGCAACAGGTTCAGCGGCCTTCCCGAAATGGTTGACGGCAATGAACGATACCAAGGGTCGGCCGTGGCCTACAACTTCCGGACGAAGAAAGGCAAGATCGACCTCGGCAAGACAGAGATCGAACGCGGGCTGTACTATGGCGATGCAATCAAGAAAGTGGACGACCGGGTGCTCTTTGTGGCGGATGGAAGGTTCACCACGTGCGACCTCGAGCACCCCCATTATTACTTCTACAGTCCCGAAATGAAGATCGTGGTCGGTGACAGGGTTGTAGCGAGGCCGGTGACACTGGATATCGCCGATGTGCCGGTCTTCGCTCTGCCGTTCGGCGTCTTCCCGACAGAGCGGGGACGCCGCTCGGGGTTGATCGCTCCGGCCTACGGCGAAAGCGGCACCCGCGGCCGATACCTTACCCACTTGGGGTACTACTGGGCGCTCAGTAATTACACGGACATCAACTTCCGGACCGATCTGTACACGAAAGGAGGATACACGCTCTATTCCGATTTCCGGTACGCGTTGCGTTACAATTTTTCCGGAGGAATCAGCGGATCGTATGGACGGGTCGTCACCGGCGAACCGGGTGATCCGAACTACGGCAACGACGAAGTCTTCAACGTCCGGCTTGCGCACAGCCAGGAGTTCGATCCTACCACCCAATTGGTTGTGGATTTCACGTTCATGAGCGGCTCCTATTATCAGCAGACCAGCAATAACCTCAACAACCTGTTGCTCCAGAACATGGTCTCGAACGCGACGCTCACGAAGTCATGGGAAGGGACCCCGAACAGCATGACGCTGAATGTGCGCCGGGACCAGAATCTGCAGACCGGGCAGATCAATGAGATCCTGCCCAGCATCATCTTCAACAGGAACCAGAGTTTCCCGTTTCGTTCCCGCAAATCATCGACCGCTCAAGCCTGGTATGAACTGATCGGCTACACTTACAACGGCCAGGGGATCAACAGGCGTGACAAGACCCCCATCGGCACGACCGGGGATTTTAACATCAACCAGCGACGCGGCATCCAGCACAGCCTTCCCATCAACGCCTCTCCGAAGCTTGGGTACTTCACGCTGACCCCGTTCTTCAACTATACGGAGAAATGGTACGACAAGAGTATTGAGCGCGGCCTGAATGAGTCGGACAGCGTGGTGACCAACGACGTCAAGGGATTCAATGCGGTGCGCTACTTCGATACCGGCATCTCGGCGAGCACCAAGTTCTACGGGATCTTTCAGCCGCGCGTCTTCGGCATTACCGGCATCCGCCACCAGGTGACCCCCTACATCTCCTACATCTACCAGCCCGACTGGTCTGACCCCAAGTTCGGTTACTATGACACGTACAGGGATACCAACGGCGTCACCCAAAAATACAGCCGGTTCGAGCGTGAGGTGTTCGGCGGGGCCCCCGGGGAAAAACGCCAGGCGCTTGCCTTCAGGCTGGGAAACGTGCTGGAGATGAAAACAGCCTCCCGCGACACCTCACAGGAAGAGAACAAATTC